>CAZGQU010000035.1:0-6569 GCA_964527845.1 uncultured Candidatus Saccharibacteria bacterium
GTGTGGACTATATCATCATCCTTCTCGCATAAAGCTATGAAGGACGCAGGGCGCTAATGAGAGATTATTGTTAGGCTCACTCTCTAGTCTCTGAACCTTCCGATATCTATTAACCTAACTTCGGCTTGGCTGCGGATTACCTTGTCATAGATTTAGGCTTCCCGCAATTCACCCTGTTTTCACCGTTTGATTACTCAATCGGGCTGCGTTTTCACAGCCACCCGCTCTACCGCTGAGCTACCCCGGAAAATGCAAAGCCAGGAACAAAAATGCTAAAACATCAATTGATTGTTAAGATACGACAATTCCTACATGCATCCCGGAATAACGGATTAACAGATTGGATTATACTCGAAGCGCCGATATCAATCAACTATTCCTTAAAGCTGACTGGATGCGGTGGGTTTCATCGCGCTTCTTGAGCGCATGGCGCTTGTCGTAGAGTTTTTTGCCTTTACCGACTGATATGCGGAGTTTGATGTAGCGGCCACTTGTCAAGATCTCTAACGGAACGATGGTTTTGCCTTGCTGTTTCGCTTCGATGAGTTTGTCGATTTCGCGTCGTTTAGCAAGTAGCTTGCGGGTACGTGTCTGATCGCTGTCTTTGATTGGTGCGGCATTACTGCCATTGATCGTGGCATTGATAAGCCATAGCTCATTGCCCTGCACCGCCACGTACGCGCCCCGTAATTGCCCATGGCCAGTGCGGAGATTTTTGACTTCGGGACCAGTCAGTTCTATGCCCACGACTAAACTGTCGCCGAGCTCATAATCGTGTCTGGCTCGCCGATTGACAATCTGTTTCGTCTGGCTTTGTTTCTTCTTGGCCATAATGGCTTTATTGTACGGTATTTACTTCTCCGGCTCTATAGCAGATGTCACACCACGCCAAATTGAAGGGTCATTATGACGTGTGTGGCGCCAGTACCACCATTCGGCGCCCCACAGGTCAATCGGATATAATCCTGTGCTTTTGGCGACGCGAATATTGCTCCTAATATGTTCTGGACTCATGGATTCATCTTGCTGCTCTAAGCTCATTTTCCAGATAGCAGTCGGCCCCCATGGTTCGCATTGCAATTCGTGGATAAAGCACGGATTTCGCCACATGAACTTTATAAGCATGCGGCGTACACGCGGCATCCAGGGCCGAAGAAATGTATAGAAATATGTGCCGTTTCGGTGCATCACCGTGTAGTACGAAAATCCGACCACGTCTGGAATAGGGCCTAAGATTGGCAAACCCCAACTATTTGAAGTGGTCATAATGATTGGTCGCGAGGCATCGAGTTGTTTAATGAGTTTATATTCTTCTCGCAGCCGACCACGGTCGATTTCTGGATTGCGGCCAAAGCTTTTTAATAACGCTTCGTTTTCGAGCTGCCAACTTACTACTGCCGGACTATCTTTATAGCGGTTCATCACTACTTCGATATATCGCAGTAATGCTCGGGAGCGCTCTGATTTGGACGCCTGCCATGCCCATTCAGGCCAATGGTTTTCTGGCCAGCGCGGCTGTCTTGCGCCGAGACATAATGTGATAATGCCGCCTGCTTTTTCTACGGCGCTCACTTGCCTGTCGAGCTCAGTAAAATCATATTTTCCCGGTTGCTTTTCGTGCTCGTTCCAATAGCTCATTAGTCGAAACCGACGCCACCCGACAATAATGAGCCACTCGAGTGTTTCGTGGGGATGTATGCCAAATGCATTGCATTGCTTAAGCGAAAAGCTAACGCCGAACCGTGAAGGATCAATTATATTGCTGGAAGGCTTTTTTGGCTTCATTCCACACACTCGGATCGTCTTGCTTTACCATACGCCAGTACCACCATTCGGCGCCCCATAAATCGGCTTGCTTCATGCCGGTGTTTTTCGCAAATTCTACCCGATCTTTGAACATGCTGGCGTTCATAGATTTGTCTTGTTCTTGAAGGCTGATGTTGCCGATAAACTTACCATCTGGCGGCCATGGTTCCATCTGCAATTCATGGATAATTGATTCGCGGTGTGTGAGGATTTTTTGAACACCAGCGTTAAAGCCGTAATACCAGGCTGGCAATGGGTAGGTAAAGTAATTGTGTGTAACTTTGGCATCCCATACTCGTCGATACACTGACACGCCAACAATATCAGGTCGCGGCTTTCCAAATGCACCTCCAGGGAAATTATTGCTTTTGCTGACAATTATCGGGTGTGAACTATCTAGGTCTTTCACCCATGCAAATTCGTCGATAAGCCGCTGGCGGTCGTGATTGGGGCACAAGCCAAAATCATTGAAATATTCGTTTTCGAGCTGATAACTTTCGAGTGCCTTAGAATGTCGGTATCGCTTAACGACCGCTGAAATATAAGAATCGAGCTTTGGCTGGAGTGTATCTGCAGATTCGCCTTTTGCCCAATCTGGCAGGTGGCACTCTGGCCAGCGCGGCTGCCTGAGGCCCACGGCAAGCGATATTTTGGCATGTGCTGCTTCGGCTTTTTTGAATTGCCAATCTAGATCAGAAAAGTCATATGTCCCTTCTTGGGCTTCGATTTTGTTCCAATAACTTGTCAGGCGGAAGCGTTTGACGCCTAAGTCGTCAATCAGGGCGTCCATGGTTTGTTCGGCGTTGAGGTCAAGGCTGCGGGCGTAGTCCGGTATGAACGTCACGCCTAGCGTAAATGGCTTGTTGCGATTTGACCATTTGTACCACTCGGCAATACCGTACATTGTGCCCAAAATAAGTACGACGAGAAGGAATACTAAAATCACTGCCCTGTGCCAGCGTTTTTGGCGCCAAAAATCGCGCAGATTGTATAAAAACCTAAGTCCAGTGCGCCCCAGTGGTTCGAGTACGCGGGTTTGTAGCCAAGTTAGCATATAATTAAGTGTAGTGCAGACAAGTAAAATTAAGAAGCCGACGCTGGCAATTATAATCCCGGCGTATAACGAAGAACGATACATTCGTCGCTCTCTCGATTCTATTGCGCAGCAAACAGTTCAACCAAACGAAGTAATTGTTATTGATAATAACTCTACAGATAATACTAGAGCGGTTGCTGCATCATATAACTTTGTCCGAGTAGTAAGCGAAACAAGGCAAGGCTGTATTTTTGCGGTCTTTAAGGGTTTTGAGGTTGCTAATAGTGACATTCTCGCCCGAATAGACTCAGACAACATGCTCTCTAAGAACTGGGTCGAAGACATAATTGATAATTATCAACAACGGCATTTTGATGCCTGTTCTGGCTCTTGCAGCTTTTACGATTTTCCATACCATAAATTTGCAGAATGGCTGCACACATTCGTCTACCATGGTATACAAAAAATGATAGCTGGTACGGAGGTTCTTTGGGGGACAAATATGGCAATTAGTAAGTCAGCTTGGCGCCGTATCAGAAACGAATGCAAGAAATTACCTGGCGCAGATGAGGACATTTGTATGTCGTTGCTCTTAAAGCAGCATAATTTGACAGTAAAAAGGTTCAACAATATGCAGCTTGCCACCTCCTTGCGCCAACAGCACCACACTTATTTTTCGATAATTCGTTATCTGAGCACGTGGCCTCGAGATTATTTTTTGTGTAAGCGATATTGGGCGGGTGCTCAAATAACTGTCCTTACATTTATACTCATGCTGATTGCATGGGTGCCAGGTGTGGCGAGATTTTTTTACTTACATAAGCCCAAATTAGCAAAAGAATAAAAACCTAAGAGTTTTCAGAGAACTTGCTGACTTAGTAGTCTATCCCCTTTTGGGCGATGAACTTGTCGTCGAAGTGATGTTTTAGCTTTTTCATCTCGGTGGCGATGTCGACCATTGGCAGCAAATCTTCAGGAAAATTACGCCCCGTGAAGCATAAGCTAGTATGTTTAGCTCGCTCTCTGATGAGCTTTTCAAGATCTTTTTTTTCGAGCAAGCCGTCGTGTACGGCATTGTTGATTTCGTCGCAAATTACCATATCATAGCTGCCGCTGGTGGCTGCTGCGTATGCTTCGTCGTATGTTTCGTGAGCTGCTTGTTTGTGCTGATCAGGAGTGATGTTTTGGGCACTTAGATCTTTGGCGTTATAAAACCCCTTGCCGCCCTTGTAGAAATACAATTGATCGGCAAATAACGGCTGAATGTCGCGGATAAATACGTGCTCGCTAACACCCCAATATTTTATAAATTGAATAAATGCCACCCGACCGCGATTGCCAAGTGTGCGCACTAGCAGCCCTAACCCAGCGCTGGTTTTTCCCTTGTTTTCACCGGTATATACAATAATTAATGACTCTTTTGTCTTGAAATCTTCAAATGCCATTGTGACGATTATACGCCAATCGGTGTCAGGCCGTCTTCTTGATTCTTATGTTGGCTAACGCTAGTTTCTTCTGCTGCCTGGCTGGCAAAATAGATCATACAAGCGACCACACTGCGGCGAGATCGGATGGCACTGGCGCTTTCGTTGCTTCGCCGACCCTTCCTAGCAGCAACTTGTATTGACTTCAGAACTTCATCTGCGTTGAATGCTTCAAGAACATCATTTTCGTAGCGTGTGTTTGTGTTGTCGATAAGCCTTTGCAAAGCTGGGTGTCGCTCAGGATCGAAATTCAGAGGCAACGGGTATTCAAAAAATAATTTCGGGTTTTTAATCTGTTCTTTTTGATATGCGTCTATAGCTGCCATTTCGGATTGACTGAATTGTTCGCATAATTGTGCCGTTTCGTAGGCGCTATGAGGATCGGCCGCTGCGCGGACGTTGTAAGGTAATACTTCGCTCATATAATTCCTCTCTATGTTTTGGCAGAAATATTTTTTGCCTGCAATGCGGCATCAATCTTTGGTCGGTCGAAACCAACGATAATTGTTCCATCGATGTCGATGACCGGAATCCCCATTTGCCCTGACTTATTGACTGATTCTTGGGCGGCCGTGCGGTCGTGCTCCACGTCTTTGTCGGTGTAGTCAATGCCTAATTTATCAAAATATTGTTTAGCGGCATGGCAAAATCCACACCAGCTGGTGCTGTATACGGTAATATTTGAAGTGCTCATGACGGCATTATAACGTACCGAAGTCACGAGAATTAGTAAGAATTCTTACAGCTGATGTGTTTCTTACTTGCATCACCTCTGGCCAAACTGTTATACTTAGTCAAGTGAAGAGAACAGCAGCGCAAACTACGCCGCAACCTCCTGTTAAGGGTGAAACAAAGCCCACTGCAAGTACAAATAATCATAAAATGGTTTTTTTGGGTGCGGTAGTGTCTATGAGTTGGCAGCTTGCAGTCGTGGTGTTGGTACCAGTAGTTGGCGGCTTTAAGCTTGATGAACGGCTGGATACCCTGCCTTTGCTGACGATTCTCGGATTTATCGTGGCTATGGCTGGCGTGTTTATCGTACTAAAACGCATGTTGCAGGAGATTGATCGTCGACAATTAGCCGATACAGCACATAAGGAAAACAGCAAACAATGATACAACAGCTACTAGGAAGATTTGCAGAAGATTCTGGACCAGTCGTGCATATTGCACCCGGCGAAGTGTGGCACATCGGTGGTTTAACGCTTACTAATTCAATAGTTTACGGCTGGATATGCGCAGTAATTATGATTATGTTTTTTGTCTGGGTTGCTCGACGCATTAGTGTCAAGCCAAAAGGCGGCGTATTCCAAGTTATCGAAGTGTTTGCCGAATTTATTGTCAGCACTGTCGAGTCCGGCTTCGAAGACAAAGCACGAGCACGTAAATACATCCCTTATTTTGTGACGTTATTCTTTTTCTTGCTGATTAATAACTGGCTTGGACTGTTGCCGGGTGTTGGCGAGGCGGTTACTTCTGGCGAAAGCCCGTTACTTAGGCCGTTTACCGGCGACTTGAACGCCACGCTTGCTGCAGGCGCGGTAACGATGGCTATGGTGTATATATCATCTATTCGCGAAGCTGGCAGCGTGCGTAAATACTTAGGCCACTTTTTTGTTGGTAATCCGCTCAACCCGCTGTATTTTGTTATAGGCGTGCTTGAAATGTTTACCGATCTCACTCGCGTCATCAGCCTCAGCCTTCGATTGTTCTTAAATGTTGCAATTGGCGAAATCGTGATTGCCGTCTTTGCATATTTGGGACAAGGCTTAGCGCCCCTTACGGCTGCGCCGTTTACCTTAATCGAGCTATTTGTCGGGGCACTGCAAGCTTACATCTTTGTTATCTTGAGTGTCATGTATTTGGCAATTTCTGTTAACCACGTGACCGCCCATAATGAAGATGACTTGACCGAAGGGGACCTACCTGAAACAATGAACCTGGTCACGAAGGGGGCGGCATGATGAATAGTTTTGTAATAAGTAATGTAAATAATAAGGAGTAATAAAAAGAATATGGATTTATCATATCTTGCAGAAACGGTAATCAATACCGCAATTATTGGTAAAGGTTTGATGATTGCCGGTGGCTTTATTGGCCCAGGCATTGGTATTGGCTTGATTGGCGGCAGCTATCTGCAAGCTGTTGGCCGCAACCCCGAAGCATCTAAGTTCCTTGGTCAGGCGTTGGTGTTTGTGGCTATTGTTGAGCTGTTTGGTCTCCTGGCATTCGCATCAATATTT
>CAZGQU010000036.1:0-6489 GCA_964527845.1 uncultured Candidatus Saccharibacteria bacterium
ATACGGTGCAAGACAGCCTAAAGCCGTTTATTATTGGCGGATAATTTATTTTTTATGCTTATTGTATCTTGCGCGTTTTTGTTGTTCGAGTGAATCTTCGATGAGCGTGCGATTGATGCGAATTAAATCAGCGACTGCACCCAACGTGAACGCAATAAAGGCTGCCGTAAATAATACGCCGCCTATCATAAGCGACTGAATGTGCTGTCCCGGCTCGTTCTGAATATAAAACCACAAATAACGCACAAATGGCACGAGACCAACAATAAGAAGTACTAGTCCAAGCGGCATAAATAGCATGTACGGCTTGTACATAATAAACGAACGCGTAATGGCGACACCAGATTTTAACATATGCTCAAGCGACGAATTAAACAGCCGCGACTCACGTGTTTTTGGATTGGTCGTTATTTTGACACTAGCGATCTTGATGCCTTTATTGCCTGCCTGAATCAATGTTTCCATGGCGTAGCTAAATCGTGTAACGATATTGAGTTGCATGAGGGCATCGCGCGAATAGGCGCGGAAGCCACTTGGCGCATCAGGTACTTGCGTGCCAGCGGCGGCGTTTAGGACTTTGGTACCAAGCTTTTGAAAGAATTTTTTGCTCCGTGAAAAGTGTGGAATTTTGTGGACTTGCCGGTCAGCAATTACCATGTCGGCCTGGCCGTCTAAAATCGGCTTAATGAGCTCGCCAATCATTTCCTGCGGATATTGGTTATCGCCGTCGGTGTTCACTAATATATCGGCGCCATGTTCGAGCGCATATAGCATGCCATCATGAAATGAACGCGCCAAGCCCTTGTTGCCGACGTGCCGGAGTATGTGTTTGACACCATGAGCTTTGGCAATATCGACTGTTTTGTCGGTGCTACCATCGTCTATCACTAATATTTCGATCTCATCAACGCCCTCAATATGCTTCGGGATTGTTTCTAGCACTAGTGGCAGCGTTGCCTCTTCGTTAAGACACGGTATTTGTATTACAATCTTCATGATTGAATAGTATAGCCGAAATTACACATTTTGGTGAATTCTGTAAGATATCTCTCAGCATTAGCATGATGCTGCAGCGTAGTATTGATGATAAGCACTATTCAAAAAACATAGTGTGAAACCAAAGTAACCAAAGGAGGAAAGATGAAAAAGGTACATGTTTTAAGCCGACCAACATCGGTTGAAGACATAGATATGATTGAAACCGACAACTTTGATACAAATTGGGACAAGAAAGCTGACCGCGTGCGTCTGCAAAAATGGCGACGCGTCAAACATCAGCTAGTATAGGAACAAGCAGATATACATAAAATCCCTCGACCTATCTCGAGGGATTTTTGATGCTCGGCGTATTACTTAACGATTTCGTATTTTTCTGCCAAGCTTCGGCTGATGAGTTTTTCGGTGTAGTCAAAAATTTTTCGCACATTTTCAAGATATAGTACTTTCTGGGTATCCGTTTTTGGCGGAATGCGCTTAGCAAGCATAAGAGCTAGTGCTTCGTGCGGATCGCTGCCGTGCGCCTTGGCATCACGGGCAGTAGCTACATACGACACCATACGTCCCATTACCTGCTCTGCCAGGTCATCGCCTTGGGGCAAGTGACGATAGTGATGTTTTAATGCTCGCAAAAATACTGCTTGATTTA
Organism: uncultured Candidatus Saccharibacteria bacterium; assembly: GCA_964527845.1. Taxonomy (GTDB): domain Bacteria; phylum Patescibacteriota; class Saccharimonadia; order Saccharimonadales; family UBA4665; genus CAZGQU01. Next base: position 1,646 of record CAZGQU010000036.1, read on the forward strand.
CGCTGTCGCGGACTTGCTCGGGAAAATCCGGCATAGTCTTCAGTACTGCCTTTGGTACATGTTCTTCGCCGATGAGACTCAAGATAGACAGGCCAATCACCCGTTGCTCATAAATGAAACTTTCACGGTACGCCGAAACCTTTTGTGCGCTCGTAATCGGCGCTTTTTTGAGTAGCGTATTAATACCCATGGCGTACAATTCGTACAAAGAAATTTTGATTTTCTTATTGTTTTCAGGCATCAGTCTTACCTTCCGGATGTTTATCTCACCTTAGTTTGCCTTACACTTTTCCTATAATAACAAATATGTGCGCACTCAGCACGCATATCGTACAATAGGCTCTATGCTTGGGTATGGAGGTGGAATATGACGGAACGTCGACGCCGTACGATTGCGGTAACAATCATTACCTTCCTAGTGGTTTGCGCGTTACAATTCCCAACAATTAAACAGCAAATCATTGCACCGCAAAACCAACCGAAACAGCAGCAACTGCCCCAAAGCAGTGAAGGTACCGAAAAAGCTGCTGAGGTGCTTGCGAGTTTAGATATCAAAGGTCGTGCACCTAAAGCCGGTTATTCACGCGAACAGTTTGGAAGTGGCTGGGCAGACATTGGTAATTGTGATGTCCGAAATTTAGTGCTCAAGCGCGATATGCACGAAATAAAGCTTGCTGATGACAGCTGTACCGTACAATCCGGCGTGCTGAACGATCCATATACTGGCAAGACGATTATCTTTACTCGTGGCCCATCGACTAGCGACGATGTGCAGATAGACCATGTCGTAGCACTGGCGGATGCTTGGCAAAAAGGTGCGCAGTATATGACGGCAAGTGTAAGGTTGCAAATCGCCAGTGACTCGCTAAATTTGCTGGCTGTTGACGGTCCGACCAATCAAAAGAAAAGTGCTGGCGATGCGGCCACGTGGCTGCCGCCGAATAAAGCCTATCGTTGCCGCTATGTGGCCCGGCAAATTGCCGTTAAGTCCAAATATGATTTATGGGTTACTCAGGCCGAGCATGACGCGATGGAAAACGTGCTACAGTCGTGTCCCGACCAGCGTTTACCGATTGTAACGGTTGCGGAACAGTAGTCAATGACGTGGCAGAATAAAATATTGCGATCGCTTCATCCCGCCTGGTTAATTGCCTGGGCGTCAGCGGGAGTGCTGCTAGGTGTGAGTGTGGCACCAATTATCACGCTGCCTTTTATCTGTCTCGCATGTATACATCATCGCTGTCTGCTTACTCATTGTTGCGTGCGTGCGGCGCCCAATTATATTTGTTGTATTTGTAATTATTGCTGGTTGTTTGCTTGGGTATACCCGTAGCTCTGTGGTGCTTGTGAATTTTCATTCTTACGAGGCGTATTATGGCCATACGGTAATTGTCTCAGGTCAAGTTGCAGAAGACGTTTCATTCAGTTCTGCTGGCGAGCAGCGCATTAGGCTAACTCAGATAAATATTGACGGCAAACCGCTTGGCGGTACACTATGGATAAGCTCGCCTACCAAAGCAGGAATAAAGCGTAGCGACCAATTAGCTTTCAAAGGTATGTTAAGTGGAGGATTCGGCAGCTTACCGGCCAGCATGTTTCGAGCCACGCTTGTGTCAGCCGAGCGGCCAATACATGGCGACGTTGCGCGCGAAGTGCGCGATTGGTTTGCGGATGCGGTACGCGTAGTAGTGCCGGAACCACAGTCAAGTCTTGGGGTTGGCTTTTTGCTTGGACAGCACAGCAGTCTGCCAGAGCAGCTTGGTAACCAGCTAAAGTTGCTTGGTCTGACGCATGTAGTAGTAGCCAGCGGCTACAATCTAACAATATTAGTTCGCCTTGCCCGCAAGTTGTTTATGCGCATATCGAAATACGCGGCATTTGCTGGTGCCAGCGGTATGATAGTTGGCTTTGTGCTTATCACCGGCTTTAGTCCGTCGATGTCGCGAGCTAGTTTAATTGCTGGCCTGAGTTTGGCGGCGTGGTATTTTGGCCGCTCCATTCATCCGCTTGTCCTGCTACCTTTCAGTGCGGCGATTACCACGCTCCTTAATCCGTCGTATATGTGGGGTGACATTGGCTGGTATTTGTCGTTCGCATCGTTTGCCGGTATTTTGCTGCTCGCGCCGCTGCTTAAGCATTACTTTTGGGGTCAAGAAGAACTCGGAACGGTAAACCGGATTGTGCTTGAAACAATGTCCGCTCAAATTGCGACCCTGCCCTTGATTGCGTATGTATTTAGTCAGTATTCGCCGCTTGCATTGCCGGCAAACTTGCTCATTCTTCCTTTTGTGCCGCTCGCTATGCTGGTCACTTTCATAGTTGGCGTCGTGCAGTTGGTTATACCTTTTGCGGCGCATGTTGCAGCGTTGCCGGCTGAGTGGTTGCTGAGCTACATGACTTTGATAACTGATTGGCTAGCAAAACTGCCATGGGCACATGGCAGCGTGCAGTTTGGCCTGCCGGCACTTATATTCGGTTATCTCGCGTTTGTTGGCATCATCTTATTGTTATGGCACACCACAAAACACCGATTCAGCAAAGATAACATTGTCGTGTAGCGACTGGTTTAGGTTGTTGCTTGCTCAAGGTTCGATAGCCGGGTGTCGTGAGTATCGAGTTGTTTACTTTGGTCTGTAACGGCAGCCTTAATTGCATGTACGTCATCTTTAATTTCAGAAATATCTTCTTTGAGCTTCTGAATATCGGATGGCATACGGCTCATAGCCTCCTGCCCTTCTAGAATGGCCGACAGCTGGCCATTAATGGCTTCGAGTATCGCATCGGTATGGTTGTCATTGCTCATAGGTACTAAGTATAGGCGGGTGTTTATTATCGTGCAATGTAATTATGTAAGTTGACAATGTTTATGGTTAGGTTGCATACTAGCGGTCAGAATTATTAAGTATATTTCCTATCTATGCTGAAGTTTTTACTGCGTTTCAGTTGCCTGATTACTCTACTCTGCCTCTCTATTTCATCTATTGGTTATGCTGATACACCGGCGCCGAGCTTACCGTCGCATCTTATTATTAGCGAAGTTCAAACCGGTGGTTTCACAACAACTGGAGCCGAAGACGCAGTTATGGAATTCGTGGAGCTGTACAATCCTCTCGGTACGCCGCTACAACTTGATGGTTGGCAGCTCCAATATCTTAAGACAGATTATGACTATACAGTAGCTGGCGTGCCAACGCGCCTGCTAGCGGAGCTTAATGGCGAGGTCGCACCAGAGTCTTACGTACTTATAAGTTACAAAAACTATTTGCCAGATATAACCGACAATTATTTTGTAGAGAACGCCGCGTCGGGTTCGCTTGCCAAGACTGGCGGCTCTGTTCGGTTAGTTGACGACAGCGGTGAAATTGTTGATTGGGTTGGCTGGGGAACGACTAAAATCCCTTCGGAGTGGCCAATGACCTCTGCTATGACTGCCGGATATTCGATAAAGCGTATTTTTCCAGATGATCCATTGTTTGGAACCGTTACATTTAGCGTACCTACGCTACCTGCAGTGCCCATGGGCGGTGGTTTTACGGCTGTGGCACCAGAAGAAGAAGCACCGCCGGAAGACACTCCTATGCCAACTGTGACCTGCGAAGGCATGGTCATAAATGAACTGCTGCCAAATCCAGGCGGCGCGGATAGCGGCCATGAGTTTATTGAGCTTTACAACCCGACTAATGAGGTAATTGAACTAGCTGGTTGTGGGTTGCAAACTTCAGCTAATTCCAAGGTGTTTATTTTCGGGCAACATAGCATGGAGCCTGGCAGTTACGCTGCATTTAATGATGTAGAAACTGGCCTCACGTTACCAAACTCAAGCGGCGGCACGGTGTGGCTGCTTACTCCAGATAACGTTGAGCTCCAGGCTGTTACATATCCAGGCGGTCTAGAGGATGATGTAACGTGGGCGTTATTTGCGAGTGGTTGGCAACAAACGTATCAGTCAACAAAAAATGCCGAAAACATTTTGCTAAGTATAAAGCCCTGTCCAGCCGGACAAGAGCGCAGTCAAGAAACCGGTCGCTGCAATACCATTGTAACTACGGCGAGCGTGGCAGCACCTTGCAAGGTAGGTCAGGAACGCAATCCGGAAACCAATAGGTGCCGTTCGGTTCTCGCCGCTGTCACTACATTAAAACCATGCACCGCAGATGAAGAGCGCAATCCTGTCACAAATCGCTGTCGAAAAATAACAGCAAATGCCAGCACGCTTACGCCATGTCAGCCAGGCTATGAGCGCAATCCTGCGACCAACCGTTGCCGTAAAATTACAACTGGCGCAACGCTCGCTGCCGTGCAAGATGTCCAATCCACTGAACAAACACCGACTGCTAGCTGGTGGCTTATCGGAAGTATTGTATTGGCAGCTTTTAGTTTTGGCGTGTACGAGTGGCGCCAAGATATCGGTTTACGCCTGCGCAAAGTCTACAAAAGAACCTGAGCCCTTGTATAAATTTTAGTAATGATTCTCGCTTTCGCCGTTTACGGCTCATCAGTACAACTAACTTAATTTGTAGAGCGAAAAAAGACAAGCAGAGATATAAATAGGAGAAAAAAGCACGCCAGCGGGCGTGAATACCTGAGCACTAGCGTATCCACGCCCGCTTTTGCCGGCCGACTTAGATGCTACTGAAGGTGCCGAAGTGCGAAGGCGGGATGAACTCGCTCTCGAGGCTACAGTGATCGTAGGCCGGCCACGCACCATCGGGTAGCGCGCCGCTCTTGTACAGCTCGAGCAGGACACTTTCGAGTTCGGTGGGGAGCGGGAGCTCGTCGACGCTTTCGGTAACAGATACAACTCCGTCTGGCCCAAGCTGCGCGTTGAGCGTAGAGACCGGGAC
>CAZGQU010000037.1:0-6385 GCA_964527845.1 uncultured Candidatus Saccharibacteria bacterium
AAACTACACTAGGGCATATTTACATCATCTCTTTAGAGCCAACGAGCTTTTGGGTTATACACTAGCTACCATTCACAATGAACGTTTTATCGTCAAGCTTGTCGAAGATATCCGCGCCAGCATCTTGGATGGCACATACGCTAAATTTAAGCAAGCTTGGCTACGAACCTACTATCAAAAAGAATGCTAAGATTTTTTAGAATTCTTGTGACGCCATTTTGCAATTTCGGCGTGGTGGCCGCTTAATAACACCTCTGGTACTTTTTTACCCTCAAATATTTCCGGGCGAGTATATTGCGGAAATTCAATTGTTTCATCGTCTTGCTGGAATGACTCCTCTTCGGCGCTAGCTTCGCCGCCCAGTACACCGGGCAACAGACGCACTACACTATCAACGAGCACCATGGCAGGGATTTCACCGCCAGTTAAGACATAATTACCGATGCAAAATTGCTCGTCTATCCAATCAGCTATCCGCTCGTCGTAACCTTCGTAACGCGGACACACAATTATCATCCCTTGCCCTGCAGCTGCAATTCGCTTTGCGGTAGATTGTTTATATATTTTGCCGCGCGGTGTTGGCAAATATACCCTTGCGGTCTCATCTTGTGATTTAGCGTGTTCTATCGCCGCAACGATTGGCTCTGGCTTCAGTAGCATGCCATCGCCGCCGCCATACGGCGTATCATCGACTTGCTTGCGTGGACCTAAGCCAAAGTCACGTAAATTTATAAGCTCATAAGTTACTTTTCCCTTGTCTTGCGCCTTCCATAGCATACTATTGCCAAGCACTCCTTCAAGCATCTCAGGGAAAAGAGTAATTATTTGAATTTTCATCATTATTATGTTATCATAATTGCAACGATAAAACGAGGCATTAATGGAAAAAGCTACGGCAATAGTTGAGCTGCCGCATGATATTTTGGCGGACGAATTTCAATCGACACACAGTGCAGGAGTCGAGCCATGCAGTAGGCTAAATTCTTTGCAACCAATCGACGGACTAGTGAAAGCTGTTCTGGCTGTTCGTCGCGACCGCGCTTCATCTTAAACCAAAAACACCCCTGCGCAAACACAGAGGGTGTAATTGACACATATAAGGCTCCCACGTCATTTGTTCAATGAGGTGGCTCGCAATGAGCGCTTATTTTATATTTTTGTTTTTGTTGCCGGTATCTCGACTAGAAAAAAGTATAGCGAAAGCATTTTAACTTTTCAACCCCCGTCGCTAATTTTCAGAACAAAGTGGGAAGAGCAGCACCGGTTCGCCATAGGTGAAGTCCGATTTATTCGGAAAGGTGCGATGAGAAACCCTAACCGGAGGGCTCCCCAAGCTAACTTGGGGCCGCGTAAGGGTGTCTCATGTGTTTTAAATATCTAAATCGTCAAGTTCAGCTAATTCGCGACGGGTTTTGCTGGCAACGCTGGATTCTTCTTCTGTTTCCACCTCGGTCGCTTCTTCATCCTCTTTTGCATCAGCCACGCTTGATGCAGCATCGTCGTCAGAAGCCGCTGCCTGGCCGCTTTCGTTAGCTGGCACATATTGACCACCAGTAACGTCAATTATTTTCAAGTTGTAGCGAGCATCGTTCTTGGTTCCTAACGCACGCAATAAAGTACGCAAGCTCTGTGCGGTTGCTCCGCGCTTCCCAATCACCCGGCCTAAGTCCTCCGGGTCAACTGTTAGTTCAAGCAAAACGCCCTTTTCATCAATCCGGCGTTCAATCGTAACGGCGTCTGGATTTCCGACTAGTGACTTTACGATGTACTCAACAAATTGCTGATCAATAGTAGTGGTGCTCACGGTCACTTCCTCCATTTAAGTATGTCTTCATTATAGCAAAGCCTGCGATCTTTCGGTTGTGATAAATCAAACAGCCAAAACTCAAATAGGCTTTGCGATCACAAGATTTCTAGACGTCTTCTTTGGTTTCTTCGGTTTCAGCAGAAGCTTCTTCTGCAGGAGTAGCTTCAGTTTCAGCTGGCGTTTCAGCAGCTTGTTCAGCTTTTTCTGTCGGAGCTTCAACTTCCGGTTCTGCTGGTTGGTTTTTACGCAACTTTTCTGGATTGCGGGTGGCGCGCTTCTTCTCGGTAGCCTTCACGAACCAGGCTGGCATTTTGATACCTTCGCCTTCCATAATGCGAGCAGCGCGAGCAGATGGCTGGGCGCCATTCTTAAGGTAAAATTCTGCTTTGTCTTTTGCGAGTGTCACTGTTTTGCTGTGCGGATTGTAACTGCCAAGCTGGGCTACTACCTTGCCGCTTTTAGGCGACAAGTGTGATTCTTGCACAACAACACGGAACATTGCATGTCCCTTGCGGCCAGTTCGTTGCATACGAATAGATAACATATTGGGTGTAAAACTCTCTTTCGTTTGAAAATTATAAGACGTTTTCTGCTATTTTACAGATAAGACAGCTAATTGTCAACTTTTAGCAGGGGTTGTTTTATTGAGCATGCGGTACTTTTCGAGAGCAGCTTCGGCCGCTTTTTGCTGGCCGGCTTGTTTGCTGGGACCAATCCCTTCGCCGATCAGCTTGTTGTCTACAAACACCCCGACCGTAAACGTCTTCTCATGGTCCGGTCCTTCTTCGCTGAGCACCCTATACACCGGCGTAAATCCATCCCTGCTTTGTACAATTTCCTGCAAATGCGATTTTGGGTCTTGCCATGAGCCGGTTGCTAAAATCTCCTTAAAGGTACTGAGGATACTTTTTGTAATAAAATCTTTAGCAGCCTCGTAGCCTTGATCTAGATACAGCGCACCGACGACCGCCTCGTAGCTATTTGCCAGAATTTGAGCACGGGCTCGAGCCGTACCATGCTTCTCGCCGCGACTTAGTCTCAAAAGTGGCTCAAATTCATAGCGCGTTGCAGCTGCACTGATACTTTCTGTACGCACAAGCGCACTGCGCCAGTTGGTTAATACGCCTTCCGGCTCAGTGTAGTTTCCATATAAATATTCAGTCACTACTAGCTCTAGTACTGCGTCGCCCAAAAATTCTAAGCGTTCATTGTGCTCGCGCACACTTTTTCGGTGTTCATTTACATATGAGCGATGGGTAAATGCTGTTACCAGCAAGTCTATATCATTAAATGTGCGCCCGAGTTTATTTTGTGCGAATTGAGTATATTTGCCGTAATCCATAACGTGAAATTTATACGCCTGCTTCCCTTATTTTTTTCATACCTACCAGCATCAGTTTGCCAATGTCTTCGTAGGCAATTTTGTCTACTGCATCAGTTGCCGACATCCATTTTATATCGTTCAGCCAATCTTCGGGCTCCAGCTTGCCAGTGTCGCCCAATCCCTGAACCAGATAAATATGCATAGTCATGAGCACCAGTGTATGGCTGCGTCTGTAGCGGAAATTGACCTTGCCAAGCCAATTCATAACTTTCATATCTTGCAAGCCGGTTTCTTCACGGATCTCACGTTCAGCGGTATCCCTTGGTTCTTCGCCCTCTTCGACGTGGCCTTTTGGAATCGTCCAACGATTTTTAGCATCTTGAATGAGTAGGATCTCAAGCTGATTTGACTTTTTATTGCGCCGAAATACGACACCACCCGAAGTAGTTTCGCGCACTACTTCTTCGATAGGAGGTCGGCGGCGACTAACGAATTTTTTAATGCCGCGCATATTTGGTCGTTTCACCATGATTCTAGGCAATTTCTTTCTTCTTAGCTTTGGCAGCCGGCTTTACACTTTCACTCATTTGGCGGTAGGCCGTGCCAAGTACACCGTTAACAAACTTCGATGAATTATCGCCGCCAAATGCCTTAGCCAGTTCAACCGCTTCGTTTATCACGACTTTAGGCGGGGTTGCGTTTTCGTGCTGCAACTCATACAGCCCCATCCGTAGCACTACCCTGTCCATGCGTGCAATTTGATCGATCGGCCATTCAGGTGCAATAGGCTGCAAAGTGACATCCAGCTCGGCTTGATTTGCAATCACCCCATTGACAACACGCTCTACGAACGGCGTGTCTTCGACCATGTTTTTATAGCGGTTAATATTCCGCTTCAGCGACTCATCGAGCTTAAATTTTTTGTCGCCGGCGGAAATTCGAAAATCCTGCTCATAGAGTGTTTGGAGTGCAATAAATCGGCCGAGGTGACGGTTCGATGCCATATTGTTAATGCTTTCGCTTAGTACTTATATTTTTAAGTATAGCTTATTTTTGAGCAGCTGGAGCTGCCTTTTTAGCAGATTCACGGCGCGAGGTGTATGCCTTAACCGGAGATTTTGCATTCACGGCGCGAGCCAGTTTAACAACTAAATGGCTGCGGCGTGTTCCGGTACGTCGTGCTGTAGTTCGCTTTTTTGGTTTACCCATAACTATAGTTCCTCTCTTTGTTTATTGATGTATAGCATGTGTTTTCGTTGACCCTAGTATAGCGTAAGTCGCCGATAAACTCAAGAATATTGCTATTTACAAGTTTATGTTAATGTTAAGTAATTTATTGACAAATAATACTATTAGTGGTATTATGTAGAGATGATTCGTAACCATATAACTGAATCCTACGAAAATACTACACCTATGACGAGAGAAGAAAGCCAGACTCGCCATCAAGAGTCTCGTCGAGAATCTCGTAAATTCCGTTTACCCCGCCTCCTCACAGTGGCTTCTGTTGCAGGCGGCTTACTACTTGCACACTTTACCTATGAGAGAGCTGTAGACACCACCCCAGCATGCAACGGTGAGCAGACAGTAGCAGTGCACCCAGGCGACACCCTAAGAACACTTGAGACTACACACATTACTGCAACAGACGGTCATGTAGACTTTCGAGGTATTGAGATAAGCGTAGAGCGTCCTGTGATGCTCAGAAATGGTAATTCAGCCATGCGTCACTTAGGCGATGTTGCAGACATTATGCCCGGTGATCGAGTGACAATGCCCCTAACGTGCGAAGGCTAATTACACGACAAAGTTTAGCAGTTTATTAGGCACATAAATGACCCGTTTAGGCTCACCGTTCAGGTGGGCCTTTACTGTACCGTGGGCTTTGGCTGCCGCTTCTATATCAGCTTGTTCGCTGTCTTTGGCAATTTGAATGTTAGCACGAACCTTGCCGTTAATTTGCACCACAATTGTTACGGTATCACTTGCTAAATATTTTTCGTCCCATTCCGGCCAGCTGTCACGATGCACGCTCCTGCTATGACCAAGCTGTTGCCACAATTCTTCGGCAATATGCGGCGCGAACGGCGCAATACAAGAAACCATATGCCCCAAAGATTGCTGCCACACATCATTTTTGGCAAGCACATCGACTTTTAGCTTGTATAGTTCATTCAAGCATTCCATCATGGCGGCAATTGCCGTGTTGTAACGGTTCGCTTCCAAATCTTCAGTCACTTTTTTAATCATTCGATGTGTCGCGCGCAGTGGTTCATCGCCCTGCTTGGCAGTTGCAATTTCCGCGTCCAAAAATTCTTGTACCAAATTCCACAACCGAGTCAAGAAACGATGGGTTCCAGGCACACCTTGCGGATCCCAGCGGGCACCAAGTTCGAGCGGTGCGGCAAACATCAGATACATTCTTAAACTGTCGGCACCGTAACCACTGTCAATAATTTCAAGTGGGTCAACGCCGTTGCCCTTAGATTTACTAAAGGCGCTACCGTCACTTGCCGTCACTTTGCCATTAAATAACATGTGCTTGAACGGCTCAGGGTTATCAACCAGACCGATCTTACTAAAGAAACGGACGACAAAGCGGGCGTACAGCAGATGTGCCGTCGCGTGGTCTCCGCCGTTATAGAAATCTATCGGCGTCCATTTGTTGACAATTTCGGGCTCGAAGATTTTGGCTTGGTTATGCGGATCCATGTAACGGTACATATACCAGCTGCTACAAATATACGTATCGAGTGTATCAGTTTCGCGCTCTGCCGGACCGCCACATTCCGGGCAATCGACTCTTAGCCAATCAGTAGCCCGCGCCAACGCGCTACGGCCATCACCAGCCGGTTTAAAATCGGTAAGTTCAGGCAGCACAACTGGCAAATCCTCATCTGGCACCAGGACTGCGCCGCATTTATCGCAGTTAATTATTGGAATTGGTGCGCCCCAATATCGTTGGCGGCTGACGCTCCAATCACGCATTTTGTAGTTGGTTTTTTCCTGTGCGACGCCCTTTTCGGCTAAATTCGCCACAATTTTCTCGCGCGCTTCTGCGCTGGCCATACCATCATATTCACCTGAATGTATCATTTTACCTTCACCGGTATAGCAGCCTTCGAAATCAGCCGGTTTTTCAACGACTTCCGTAATTGGCAACTCAAACTTTTCGGCGAACTCATGGTCGCGTTGGTCATGGGCCGGTACAGCCATAATCGCACCTGTGCCATAGCCAGGCAGTACATAATCAG
>CAZGQU010000038.1:0-3331 GCA_964527845.1 uncultured Candidatus Saccharibacteria bacterium
TTGGCCGCAACCCCGAATCATCTAAGTTCATTGGTCAGGCGTTTGTGTTTGTGGCTATTGTTGAGCTGTTTGGTCTCCTGGCATTCGCATCAATATTTATTGTCAAATAGAAGGATTTCCGAGAAAATGCACATTTTATCCGAAACTCTACGCTCCGATGCTCACGTACTTACAAGTACGCTGCGCTTCGGTACTCGAATTTCGAACAAACTGCATTATTCTTCGAAAACCCTTAACGTTAGGAATGTAAATTAATTATATGTATAACTTATTGACACAATTTGGTGAGACGAATAGTTCTGGTGTCGGGGCACTTGGTGTAAGCGGCCAGGCATTTGTAATTCAGCTGACTACCTTTGCAATTGCGTTCCTCGTCCTTCGCCGTTATGCGTTCAAGCCAATACTGAAAGTATTAAACGAACGCCGCGAGACAATCGAAAAGGGTGTCAAGCTGGGCGAAGAAATGCAAAAGGAAAAAGCGGCTTTGGAAGAAAAAGTCACAGCTTCGCTACACAAAGCCCGTACCGAAGCCGATGGTATTATTGCCAGCGCCCATGCTGAGGCCCAGGAAACTATTCGTAACGCCGAAGAAAAGGCTCGTGAAAAGGCCGAAGGCATTGTGGCCGATGCTCAAGTGCGCATCAACCACGAAACTGCCCGTGCCCGCAAAAAATTAGAGGGCGAGCTCGTAGGACTTATTTCGGAGGCTACTGAAGCAGTAGTTGGCGAAAAAATCGATGCCAAAAAAGACGCTGCATTAATTGATAAAGTGCTCAAAGAGCGAGTCCGCGCATGAAAACGCCGCGCAACGAGATTGCCGCAATCATTGCCAGGCGCTTTGGAGCTATGGATTCCAAAACGCTTGGTAATGAAGTGGCGGCTTACCTATTAAGCGAAGGCCGCGTGCAAGAGCTGGGTTCCCTGCTTCGGGACGTGATGCAAGCCCGAGCAGATGCAGGTATTGTTGAGGCGCAAGCCACAAGTGCTTTTCCACTTTCATCGGCTGTGCGGAAAGAAATTGAGGCTGAAATTCGCACATTATACCCGGATGCTAAGCATATTATTATCAGCGAACGACACGATCCAGATGTTGTGGGCGGAGTCAAAATAGAGTTAGCGAATGAGCGGCTCGACCTGAGCATCCGGGCACGACTGAATAAATTTAAGCAATTAACTGTGTAAGTGAAAGGAATAAAGTGAGCGAGTTATCGATTAAAGAACTATCCGACGACATTCGCGCAGCGATTACCGAGCTAAAAGCCCGGCCAGAAATAGAAGAAGCTGGAATTGTAACCCGCGTCGGCGACGGCATTGCCTGGATATATGGGCTGCGGAGCTGCGGCTACAACGAAATGATTGATATCGACGGTCTTGACGGCAAAGTCGTTACAGCATTTGCCCTTAACCTCGGTGAAGATGAAATTGGTGCTGTACTGCTTGGCGACGATACGGTGGTAAAAGCTGGTGCGCGGGCTCGTTTATCGGGCAAGGTGCTTGAAGTACCAGTCGGCCCAGAGCTTGTCGGCCGCGTGGTTGACCCGCTCGGCAACCCGCTTGATGGCGGCGATGTGATAAAAACGAAGCAAACCAGCCGTGTAGAGCGCCCTGCACCAAGTGTTTTGGACCGCAAAAGCGTCCATGAACCGCTAATGACCGGGATTATGGCAATTGATGCCATGGTACCAATTGGTCGCGGCCAGCGTGAGCTTATTATCGGTGACCGCCAAACGGGTAAAACTGCTATTGCAGTTGATACGATGGTAAACCAAGCCCGTCAAAAAACCGGCGTTATTAACGTATACGTGGCAATCGGCCAAAAATTGTCGAAAATTGCAGCTTTGCAAGAGCGTCTGAAGCGCGAAGGCGTGATGGACCAGACCATTATTGTGGCTACCGGCCCAGCCGATCCAGCTGCGCTACTTTATTTGGCACCATATGCTGGTGTTGCGATGGGTGAATATTTCCGCGACAACAAACAACATGCTCTGATTATTTACGATGATTTGACCAAGCACGCTGCGGCGTACCGCCAAATGTCGTTGCTGTTGCGCCGCCCACCGGGTCGCGAAGCCTACCCAGGCGATGTATTCTATTTGCATTCACGTCTGTTGGAGCGAGCTGCTAAATTGAGTGACAAGCTTGGTGCTGGTAGTTTGACTGCTCTACCGATTATCGAGACTCAGGCCGGTGATATTTCAGCTTACATTCCAACCAACGTTATTTCTATCACAGATGGCCAGATCTTCCTTGAAACCAACTTATTCTACCAAGGTATTCGTCCGGCAATATCGGTTGGCCTTTCAGTATCTCGCGTGGGGGGTTCGGCCCAAACAAAAGCGATTAAAGCGGTTGGCGGTGGACGTAAGCTCGACTTGGCTCAGTTCCGCGAGCTTGCGGCCTTTAGCCAATTCAGTACCGATCTTGATCCAGAAACTCGTCAGACAATCGAACGCGGTCAACGCTTGACCGAACTATTGAAGCAACCGCAATATGCACCATACTCCATATGGGAAATGTACACCAGTTTGTATGCAGCTACTCAAGGTACGTTTGATCAAGTACCACTCGATAAAATTAACCTTGCCGAAGAAGCACTACACCGCGAGCTCAAGAATAAGCACGCGAAGCTTATTGAAGCGCTTAATACTGGTGATAAGCCAAGCGACGAGCAGAACGCAACCGTGCTTAAAGTGGCAAAGAAAATTGCCGAAACCTATAAGCCGACTGAGAAGAAAGCGAGCAAGGAGTAATAGCACGTGGCAAGTACAATAGCGCTAAAACGACGGATTACGTCCATCAAGGGGACGCGGCAGATCACGAAGGCCATGGAGCTTGTATCTGCCAGCAAATTACGTCGTGCGCAGGAACAGGCCTCTGCCAGTCGCGATTATCGTGATATGGCGTATGGTTTGCTGCAGCGGCTTAATGACAACAAAGAAGTTGAACGACAACCGCTTTTCAAAAAGCGGCCTGTTAGAGATCGTTTGTACGTTATTGTAACGAGTAATACTGGTCTGGCTGGCGCATACAACGCTAATACGCTCAAGCAGCTAACTATTGGGTTGCAACGTGATCATGACGAAAAAGTAAAAAGCCATGTGATTGCTATCGGCAGCAAGGGTGCACAATTTGTCCGGCGCTTGCATGATGTTAATTTGCAGGCGGTGTATCCGCCATTTGGCGATAATCCAACAGCTAACGATATCCGCCCGCTGCTTAACACGATAATTGAACATTACGAGAACGAAGCGTTTGATGAAGTAAATATTATATTTACGAAGTTCAAATCTACCGTGGTACAAGAAGTTCAAGTCCAGCGGCTCTTGCCTGC
>CAZGQU010000038.1:3341-6353 GCA_964527845.1 uncultured Candidatus Saccharibacteria bacterium
GCCCAACAGTTGTTAGCACATTTGAACCGGATGTGGAGACGGTTATCGCGCAGGTTGCGACCCGTTTAGTCGAAGCACAAGTTTGGCAGGCAGTGCTGGAAAGTCTGGCAAGTGAGCATGCTATGCGGATGTTAGCGACTAAAAATGCTACCGATAATGCCAACGAGTTGATTGAAGATTATACATTAGAATTAAACACCGCACGACAAACAGCCATCACCCAGGAGTTGGCCGAAATCTCCGGCGGTGCGGAGGCATTAGCAGGATGAAGATTGAAGGACCCACACTAGTAGATTTTGTTTATCTAGAGCAGCAGGCTGCCGAATATGACGCACTTGATAAAGTAGCGCTTAAAACCTTCCAGGAGGGGTATCATGCCCAGCCTCCAGAACAATTTTGTGGCACTTTTGACAGCTTAGAACCTACTGTCGAAAGTCATGCCTGGGCCAGTGAAATGATTGAAGCAGCTGAAGACCTTAGCGTTGAGCAAAGAGCTGCCTTACGGAGCGAGTTGGACGAGAGATGGCGTTCGGAAGTTTTGAAGTTAGCAGGCGAAGGGTTTAATGATTAGCAAACAAGGAGATATATATGGCACAAGCAACGAAAGAAAAAACTAGAGTCGGTAGAATTACACAAATTGTTGGCGTGGTAGTGGATGTAGAATTCTCTGCTGATAATTTGCCGGCAATTTATAATGCCCTTAAAGTGCAGTTGGAGGATCAAGAAGTAACGCTTGAGGTTGCACAACACTTGAGCGAATCAAGTGTGCGTGCAATTGCACTGAGCTCAACCGACGGTTTAGAGCGCGGTACTGAAGTTGTCGATACCGGCGCACCAATTAACGTGCCAGTTGGCGATGCAACGCTTGGACGTATGTTTAACGTAACCGGCCAGCCAATTGACGGCAAAAAAGGCGAATTTAAGCAAAAAGCGCCGATTCATCGCGCACCGCCCCCACTGATTGATCAATCTGGCAGTATTGAAATCCTGGAAACCGGCATTAAAGTCATCGACTTGATTTGTCCGATTGTAAAAGGTGGTAAGGTTGGCTTGTTCGGTGGTGCCGGCGTGGGCAAAACCGTGCTTATTCAGGAGCTGATTGCTAATATTGCCAAGTTCCATAGCGGTTACTCAGTTTTTGCCGGCGTAGGCGAACGTACTCGCGAAGGTAACGACTTGTACTATGAAATGGAAGAATCGGGCGTGCTAAAAAACACTTCGCTAGTGTTTGGTCAGATGAATGAGCCGCCAGGAGCTCGTCTGCGCGTAGCTCTATCGGGGCTGACAATTGCCGAAAGCTTCCGTGATAAAGGTAATGACGTACTGTTGTTTGTTGACAACATCTTCCGCTTTACACAAGCGGGCGCAGAGGTGTCTGCCCTGCTCGGCCGTTTGCCATCTGCTGTAGGTTATCAACCAAACTTAGCTCAAGAAATGGGCGCTTTGCAAGAACGTATTACGTCAACGAAGCAGGGTTCGGTTACGTCCGTTCAGGCAGTATACGTACCAGCTGACGACCTTACTGACCCAGCTCCGGCGACTACATTTGCGCACCTTGACTCAACTATCACCTTAAGCCGTGCACTTACTGAAATCGGTATCTATCCGGCAGTTGACCCACTCGACTCTAGCTCGACCATTTTGGACCCGGAAATTGTTGGAGAGGAGCATTATAACGTGGCCCGCGAAGTGCAACGTGTATTGCAGCGTTACAAAGATTTGCAAGATATCATTGCAATTTTGGGTATGGAAGAATTGTCTGAAGAAGACAAGCAATTGGTTGCCCGCGCACGTAAAATTCAGCGTTTTCTAAGTCAGCCGTTCTTCGTGGCTGAACAGTTTACGAATAACCCCGGACAATACGTAAAATTGGCCGATACCATCCAAGGCTTCAAAGAGATTCTTGAAGGTAAACATGACGACAAGCCAGAACAAGCCTTTTATCTTAAGGGCGCTATCAAGGACGTCAAATAACAAAAAGTATGTGGTTTAACTTTCGACTTTCAACACAGCCACTGGAGGTTTTGTAATGTTTAGGCTCCGTTTAGTAGCGCTTAGCGGCACAAAGTTTGACGATGAAGTTGATGAAGTGCTGTTGCCTACCATGGCTGGCCAAATTGGTGTGATGACCGGCCACATGCCGCTTGTGAGTGTGGCGACGGGTGGTATTATTAGCATTCGCCGACAACCACGAGATCCAGAGCATGCCCGTGAATATTTAGCTATCAGAGGCGGTGTGGTTGAAGTATATAACATTAAATAGAGTGTTATTTTGTACGAAGACGACCACGCTGATGAAATTAGTGAGGCTGAAGCAGAGCGAGCATTCCAGCTAGCAGAAAAAATGAAAGCTGAAGCCAAAGATCAAGTGAGTCTTGAGCACGCCCAAGCACTTGTTGATCGCAGTGCCGTGCGCCTCCAAGTAGCTCAACTTCGCCGTCGACATCATCGCGGCCGCTAACGATTCCGATTAAGAATTTGTCGGTACAAATATACGTATCGGTTCTTCTGGCGTTTCGTCTGCGGTGCGTATTTCGTCGATCGTTTGCTGCATATGGCTAAGCACATGCCTTGAAAATTCAGTTAACATGACAGTTCGGACAAAAGTTTCTTGTGCTTCGATGTCGTCTGGGTAGCGTTTTTTGGCGATAATAGTAAAAATTTCCCGAGCTTCAGGCGTGGTGTGTTCCCACTGGGCTTTTGCATGCACGGCGCTATCTTCAGAATACGGATTGCATTCGCGTGCAAGCGCATCAAGAAAGAGCTCATTCACCTCGCTGTATCTATCGAAGTTATCATATGATTCAGATGGTTGCGTATCTTTGTTCATGTGCGCTGCTCCCCTGTACCCCGTATTATAGGGTCATTTTACCGGTGAAGTCACGATATATGTCACACTTGCAGACTAAAAGTCCTCGCATCCCTATAAGTAGAGGCGTATCATACCTGACTGGTAAAGAAATAATAAAGGTAAAATATGGAACGAATGATGCGTGAAGCAGAGGTACTTTC
>CAZGQU010000039.1:0-6348 GCA_964527845.1 uncultured Candidatus Saccharibacteria bacterium
GCCGAATCTTATCAATCACAAAGTTCAATACGGCGAATTCTTTTCAGAGCAAGATTATTACCGACGAGTAGCGGTTGTAGGTAGGGGCGCTGCCGAGCACTTGTTTGGCGAAGGTGTACCGCTTGGCCGGGCGTTTGATTTTCATGGCGAAACCTTCATTGTGCGTGGCGTGCTGGAGCGATTTGGTAGTACGCCATTGTCGTTCAATGCCAATTTGAACGACGCAGTGATTTTGCCATACCCAGTTGCAAAACGGTTGAGTAACGGCGGTACCATCAATGAAATATTAGCCCGCTCTACGTCGCAAGACGACACTGCTGTAGCTGTGAGTGATATTACAACTGCCTTGCAGGGGTCGCGCGGCGGTGAAAAAGATTTTAGTGTACTCACGCAAAGCGAAAATTTACGAGTTGTTAATCGTATTTTAATATTATTAACTGCCCTTGTCAGTGGCGTAGCCGGTATTGCATTGCTTGTTAGCGGCATTAGTATCATGAATATCATGTTGGTAACCGTTACCGAGCGGATGCATGAAATCGGTATTCGAAAAGCCATTGGCGCAACCAAGCGGCAAATTATTGGTCAGTTCATGGCCGAAGCGATTATTCTAAGTCTTGCTGGCGGCTTGATTGGCGTAGCATTATCGTTCTTGGTAGAATATTTGATTCGAGTCACTACTTCTTTGCAGCCAGTGATAACCTTGCAGGCTGTGGTATTAGTAATCGGTTTATCGCTAGCTGTCGGTGCAATATTTGGTAGTATTCCCGCACTCAAAGCTGCCCGCAAAGATCCCATCGATGCACTTAGGTATGAATAATTTTCTGCCCACGGCCTATAGATTTGCGATTAGACAATTTATTCCCAGCGAACCTTCGTGCGCCCCCGCATGTCTGTTAACTGGAAAAAGCAGAGTAGAAACAAGGAGCGGCGGGTGGGGCGAGAGCGAGTACTTACGCACGAAAATGCATAGCTCATCGCTCTGCCCCATCTATCGCCTAGCGATTCTTGTACTTCAAGTAGAGTACACCCGGCAAAGCGCAGAGTGCCCATGCTACAAACGGCATAGCAAAAATTGCGTACCAGCCTTTCTTTGTCATGATCAGGTATGGTCTCGGGTTTTTGCCCAGTAAGATCATTCCGTAAAGCACGACAAGGTCAAAGAGGAATACGGTAATTGATACGACAAGCCAAATGACTGCAACCGCCGTGAAGTCAAGAACGCCTATGCTAATCTCGGCCTTGTTGCCGGCGAGCCAGTTGTACAGCCAAATGATTCCAAATGCATGGAAGACTAGGCTTACTACGACAGCGCCATGGTATGGGCCAGAGTTTTTCTGGCTTCCCTCTTGCTTTGGCACAAAACGCTCCTAGGTTGTTCTACTCTGCTAAGGTGCTCGGAGACAAAAATATCTCTACAAGCCTATATATTATAGAACATTTATTAATAATAAGCAATATCGTGCTTATGTCATGAAAGCAGCAATGTAGCGAGGCCAAGGAACGCCATAAAGCCAAGGACGTCTGTTGCTGTAGTAATAAATATCGTGGCTGATGTTGCTGGGTCTTTGCCGAGTTTCTGCATGATAAGCGGTATGAGTGTGCCAAAAAACGATGCCACTAATAAGTTAATTATCATGGCAAGCCCGAGTATGAACGCAATCATAAGATCGTGTGTGAAGACGCTAATAATTAGTGCCACCAATAAGCCGACAATTGTGCCGTTGATAAACCCGGCACCGAGCTCGTTGCGTAACGTCTTCCAGGCGGTTTTAAGTTCGATTTGACCTAACGCAATACCGCGCACTTGTACTGCTAGAGTCTGGGTGGCGGCGTTACCACCCATGCCAGCGACAATTGGCATGTAAATCGCAAGCAGTACGTACTTACTCAGAGTGTCTTCAAATAACCCCACCGTAAATGCCGCCAAAAAGGCTGTACCGAGGTTGATAATAAGCCAGCGGTAGCGGTTTTCGACTTTGCGGCGCACGCTGTCTGTGACGCTTTCGGATTGGCTGATACCGGCAAAGTCATATAGCGAAGATGAGGTTTTGTCTTGAATGAGTTTTAGGATGTCATCGGAATAAATAATACCCATAATATTGCCAGCGTCGTTCAGTACAACTACTTTTCCGTGCGGATGACGTTGAAATAAACGCTCTACTTCGTCGTGCGTTGCGGCATAGGAAATTGATGGAATACGTTCAATGTATTTGCTGATACGTTCGCTTTGACGAGCAAGCCCGAGTGCATGTCCAGGTAAAAATCCCATAAGTTGACTATCTTGTACTGCAATAATAACTGGTGGTCGGCCAGTACGCTTTTCGTGTTGCTTAAATTTTTCGGCGACATCTGACATTTTGAGGCTGGTATCTACCAAAATATAGTCCAATGTCATAAGGCCTGCCGCAGTGTCGGGGTCAAATTCTAGCAAAACAGATAACGAGTCTTTGGCATTTTGACTCAAAAACTGCAATGATCGCTCACGTTTTTTTGCGCCTATCATTTGCAACATGTCCGTTGCTTCATCAGGGTCAATTGCTTCAAGTATTTCGACTAAATCAGCATCTGGGATGTGGCACAGAATGTCTTTTTGTACCGGTTTAGTTACGGAATGCAAAAGCTCGATCCGTTTATTAAGCGACAATCCTAAAAATACTTCTTTGCGTTTGTCTTTGCGGAATAATACGTCGGCTAGGTTTTTCGGATTGATCGGCTTCCAGGTGCTCGGCAGCATCGCAACCACGCGTTGGCCGGTTGCAGTGGCCTGTTCTAATGCCCGAGCTGGTAACTCAACACTGAGTTTTAAATAATCTTTATTGTCGTTGGACATTTTCATGTTTCTTTTATCTAAATTGACTGAACTAAGTGTACTAAATAGTATAAGTAAATACTAGCTAGCGACTGGTGCACATCGAGCGCTTTGGCCGGCACTTGGCGTAAGTACAGCTTTATTTATGATGCTTCGTACGCTCGGTGAGCTCACAGCATAGCCGACATTGTTGTAGCTGGTAGAGCGTGCAAATATCACACCGTATACCACGCCCTTGTCGTCTATCAATGGTCCGCCAGAGTTGCCTGGCTGTACATCACTTTTGAGTGCGTATACATCCCGGCGTGCAGTGCCTTCGTTATATACGTCACTGCTAATCGCGGTAAAATGTTGAATGACCACACTTGGCTTTGCAGTAAGTGGGCCGCCTCCCGGATAACCAAGGATTGCGCCGCCCGTACCGACTTTAGCAGTCTGGCTAGATAGTGCCAATGGTTTGCCTGCGAGCCCATGGACTTGTAGTACTGCAATATCCATATCATCATCAAACCCGACAATTTTTGCATTGTGCCGGCCGTTTGCGTCTTGGACATATGGATGCAGCATGCCGGCTACAACATGTGCATTCGTAACAACCAAATTATTACCTGCTACGAAGCCTGATCCAACACCGATACCTTGGCATGACCGACCTTCAATTTCGACGACTGATGTGCGAACTGTTTCGACGGCATCATTGTATTGTCCTAAATTGGGCAGTTCAGCCGATCTGTCTGGCAAATCTGGCTCTAATTGACGTAAAATGTCGGGGATTTGTGTTTTAGCAAGTGTCTGCTCAAGCTGATTCATGATATTTGTAGCAGGCGGCAAGTGCTTGTCCAGCGCAGCGATAATGTGCGAATTACGTACCGCCTCTTTCACCGAGGTCGACGGCACCGCTGTAATCAACACTGAACTAAACCACACGAGCATCAAACAAGTGATGATCCCCACCACGCTGCCAAGGTACTTATCAGCCACGTTCAGCTTTCTTTCATGCAATATATTTTTTATGCGTATGGCAAGATATTCGCTTGCGACCATTGTAGCTACAGCTGCAAAAATAATAATGATAGCGCTGGTCATCAGGCTTGCGTCAATAGCAGAGGCTACATATGAGCCAATAACAATGCCGCACACAAGACCGATCAAAGAAAATGCTTGGCGCACCAAACCGGCCTCGAATCCTCGGAAGATTGCTAAGACCAAAAATAGCGTTATAAGAATATCAATGCCATTCACACACATTATTATACGCGCCTATTCGCGAGTGGCGGCAGCGGCTTTGCGGACTTTGTTGACTTGGAGTTTTTTACCTGCGTGCATACTCAACACTAATATAAATAACAAGCCAAGAAATGCTAAATTAACTGCCCTATCGAGCACGTTTGCAGCGACGATAGTATTGTTTGGTATATGATGCAGATTTTGAGTAAATACCAAAAACGCTTCGCGGATGCCAATTGCGCCGGGAGTGATGGCTACGAATAGTGCAAAATTAGCTGCACCTGTGTATGCCAATGCCTGGCTTAAGCCGATGCTTCCGTCCAGCGAATGAAGTTCCGCATAATAAATGGCACTCGTGCACGCTACTTGTAATAAAGTAGCTAAACCAAGCAGGGCTAACAATTTATACGAATGCAAGTTAATTGAATCACCAAGCTGGCTACGGTTTTTGCGCATAAACAAAGTGATAATACCTACGCAGCCGATGGCAATGCCACACAGCAAAATAACCGATTGCCACCAGGGCCTACTGACCGCAAAAAGTAACGCACCGCTAATGATGGCATAGTATGCGTAGTACACAAGCGTGATAAAAATATACTGCTTGATACCAAGGCCGTGTTTAATTTTGAGGTATACACCACGGAAGCCTGGCCCGCTCTGTCCGGGCCCGAAGAAATTAATCAATGACGAATACGCGTTAAATAAAAAATTTTCCTGTACACCAAATGTCTTGTGATAAAACTTGAGGGATGCTCGCGTAACACCCATCAGACATAGCAGCACGCCAAAATACAGACCAATCAAAATTGCCACCAAAATTGGTGATGTATTGCGCAGCTGATCCAGTACAGCGGGATGCTTGATGATATACCACGTAAAAATTCCGATAGTAGCCGCTATGATAATCGGGCCAAATATTAGCCGAAGTTTTTTGCGGTTCATATATCCTTAGTATACCCGAGTCGAAGCACTTTCCTTTATAATACATATCAATGTCTGTCATGCGTCCTACTTTCTCACAGCGGATTCGGCTATTCGTTGCCTCGCATACCTGCTTTTATATTGTCCTTGGCGTCTTTTTGCTGTCGTCGCTCTGGGTAGCAATTTCTAGTTTGTATCCTATGGCGTTTGATGAAAATTTTCATATGGGACTAATTCGGTTGTATGCCGACCATTGGGACCCATTCTCGGTGACGCAAACACCCGCATCTGATGTATATGGTTCTGTAGTAACCGATCCGTCGTATTTATATCACTATATAATGAGTTTTCCGTATCGACTGATTTCAGCTCTTATAGGTAACGAATCTGTCGTGATTATACTGCTCAGGCTCATTAATATAGCGTTGTTTGCGTGGGCATTGGTGCTGTACCGAAAAGTATTACTAAAAGCTAATGTGTCACCGGCAATAACTCACAGCGTACTTGCAGTGTTCGTACTGATTCCTGTTGTGCCACTGCTAGCTGGCCAAGTTAACTACGACAACCTGTTTATGCTGATAATCGCGGCACTGCTTTTAATTGCTATACATGTGCGCGAAGCTTTGCACGTGCGGCGTTTGCCTGTAGTAGCCACCGTCGGATTAGTTATGTTGTTTTTGTATGGATCGGCAGTTAAGTATGCATTTTTGCCGATAGGAATAGGTATAGTTACATATTTGGCGTACTTATTGTGGCGAGAGCGGCGGCATTTTCGTTCCATGGCAACTGCTTTTGTTCGTGAGACTACGAAACTACCGCTTGGTATAAAAATTTTGTGTATTGTCGGTGTTAGTATCGGCATTGTTTTGTGCGGTCAGCGGTATGTTACTAACATCGTCAAGTATCACGACCCAGTACCGGATTGCGGTGTGGTATTGAACGAAACCCGTTGTCAGGCGTATGGGCCGTGGGGTCGCGACTATCGTTACGCACATAACAAACAAGGCTTGGCACCTAAGGGGCCGATATTATATACCGTGCAAGATTGGTCATGGGGTATGTGGAATCGGCTATTTTTCACGCTCGCCGGGCCGACTAATGATTACGCAACCCGTAAGCCATTGCCTGTAATTGCTTATGGCGCGATTGTAGTGGCTGCAATCGGGGTGCTGCTTTCACTGCGGTATAGCCGCAGTATTTTACGGCGGTATCCAGCATTTTGGCTGTTTCTCATTGTATCGGCCTTGTATATTGCGGCGCTGTGGCTGCAGGTATACCAGTCACAGGTTTATACTGCCCGACCGGTTGCTATAAATGGCCGTTATTTGTTGCCGTTCTTGCCACTACTTGGCGCGTTCGCAGCTATCGCGTACCAAACATTCTTAAAG
>CAZGQU010000040.1:0-6302 GCA_964527845.1 uncultured Candidatus Saccharibacteria bacterium
CCACAAACAGACGCTCTAACCAACTGAGCTACATCCGCCTCGGTAATGAGACAAACCTACGGTTTTTCTCATCGCTCGTCGGCTAAGCCGACCCGTAAACGGGCAAGCTCGCTGCTCTTTTCCCTAAAGTCAACTTAGCTTAGAACAGAGGTGATTATAGCGTAAACAGATGCAATTTACAACTTCTGGCCTAGACCATCACTGTGCTTACGTCTATAATATAGTCCATGAATCCAGAGGCCCAGGAAAAAATTCTTGATGTTGAATTGGCGCATGAGCAAGCGCTGCGAATAAACGTCGGATTCGACGAGGCCCAAGAATTAGGTATTGGACATAGGGCCCATGAAACTGTAGTGGCGCACGGTAGACGATACATGGTTGCCGAGGCACTTACAGAATGTCCTGAGTTTGGCCAAATGGTTCGAGATATCACAGAGAGCATGACAGAGTTGCCCGAAGAAATGAAAAAGAACGTTCTCGATAAAACGATTGATAAAATGGTTGACCGGGCCGCGGATGCGCCAGTACCCGAAAAAGTACAAGAGCGTGAGGCTTTAGAAAAATCCTCCAACGAACAAGTAAAAAAAAACTAGATAACGAAACTAAAGCACCTGAACCTCAGCAAGTACATGTCACTACGGAGCTGAAAAATATTTCGCCCCCCTTAGAGTCAGTGCCTGTTAATGAGGCGCTCGATAAAAAAGTGTCTACACAGAGGCAAGAGGCAGAGAAAAAGATAACTAACAATCATTCGCCACGTATTGTTGGACTAGAGATAGCACAGGCGCAACAGAAAAATCAGCGAGATGTACAAACAGAAGAACGTACGTCCGAACCTCGTAAGATTATTAAGATTACAAAACCGGCCAAGCAAAAACAAAAAAATATATCAGTGCGCCAAACACCTCAAGAAACTGAAACTATATCTGAAGACGTTATAAACGCACTCAAATCAAGGCATGAAGAACAATCGCTAGGTCAGGGGGTGCCTATACCCCATAAAGTAGAAACGTCGCGCTTTGCTGCGGAAGACATAGAAGAAACTGAAGTACTAAAGAATGAAGCGGCACAAAAATCAATAGAACATACTACCGCTGTCCCTGAACAAATGGCACCTTTTGAAATAGACGAACCCATGCAAATTGTATATGGCGAAACTAAGCCAGAAGTGTTTGTGGCAACAAATAGGGAAACTCTTCAAGAATCCGTGTATAGAGAAAAGGTTCACGAGTATATAGCGCTCACAGAGCTTGCTGAAGAATATAAAGAAATAGAGCCTTTGGAGATAGGCGAGCTAGTTGTCACGTACGAAACGAGTGAAACCTACGAAAATGCAGAAGAACAGCCGATATTTATTGAGCAAGTAGCCGATTATATTGCACGGAATGAAGTGATAGATGAAGAACAAAAGACAAAAGCTGGCCTGCTGATTAAAGAAATTGTAGCGATCAGCCACGAAATTATCGAACTTAAGCTTGCCGAAACTTCGGAAAACGCTGTATGTGTAGAGCAAATTGAAGAACGTTTAGAGGAGGTGTGTGTTGAATTGCTTGAAATTATGGGCGTCGAGTATGACGAAGAAATAGTAAAAAGATTTGTCCAAACTATTGTAAAGCAAGAAATTGCAAAAAAAATGAAATCTCTGGAACAGGAAGAAATCCTTGATGAAGGCACCCACGAACGAAAGCACTTCACTGTTCGTAATGTGATATCCGAATTACGAGATGATATGCAGACGTTGTATTCGTTAGGAAAATACGCAGTTGCGACAACAATGTAATTTAGTGAGCAGTTTAGCTTACGGTAATGGAATAAAATCTAAATCTAAATTCTATCTCTTCCGAATAGCGGAGAAAGTAGGCTAAATGCCATTTTTTATTCACCAGCCTTATATTATCATGCTTATGTTCAGTGCAGTTTAGTGCGCAAGCGACCTATAGCTGGCTGCTATCTGCTTTAAGGGCATGAATCTTTCTATGAACTTACTTTGGAAACGCTGTAGTATAAGATATAAAGACCGGGTACGCCAAAAACCAGAATCATCACAACACCAATAATATCCCAGCTATGAGTAGCTTGACCTTGTACTACGCTTAAGCTGAATAGCACAAGAAATAACCCAAAAATGAAGTAAACAACTCGTTTTACTTTACTTATCCGTGGTTTAGTAGCTGTCGGGGTGGGAGATACTGGTGTTGCAACCTGGTTTGGTGATGGTTGCTGAGGAGGCGCATTATTTGAAGGGGTCATGGAGCTAGGCGGAATTGGTGTATTAGGTTGCTGCTGATTATCCATACCGAGATTATATCAAACCATAAGAATTATTGGCAAAAAGACGTCTGAAATCTCTGGAAAATCCATTTATGGTACCCGCGGTAGGATTCGAACCTACGACCTCGAGCTTAGAAGTCTCTTGCTCTATCCAGCTGAGCTACGCGGGCATTTGGTGCGGGATGGGGTAGTCGAAACCCCGTCTCAAGTTTGGAAAACTTGCATATTAACCGTTATACGAATCCCGCACGCCTAATAACAGAGGTGATTATACCACATAAGGTAGTGGTTGGCATCTTAAATCTCGTGGAAAACGGTAATATGGGCGCCGAGCGAATTGAGACGTTCGGCTAAATCTTCGTAGCCACGGTTGATGGTGTAGACGTTTCTTAGGATTGAGCGTCCATCGGCTGCGAGCATGCCAATAAGAAGCAAGCTGGCTGGCCTGAGCGCTGGCGGGCAGTAGACATCGCCACGCTTGAATGTTGTTGGGCCGTTGATATAAATCCGATGCGGATCGGCAAGTTCAACGTTCATACCAATTTTGGTCATCTCGGTGTAGTAAATCGCGCGGTTTTCAAACATCCAGTCATGGATGAGTGTCCGACCCTTAGCGACGCCGGAAATTGGTACAAAATAAGGAATACTATCAGGGTTGATGCCTGGCCAGAGATTAGGATGTAATTTCTCGGTGAGTGCTTTCAGGCTGCCATTGTGTTTGTGGATGATGATATCGGCTAATTCAGTTACACCGTTATCGGCAGGATATGGTGCACTTTCGTCATAGTTAAGTCCCATTTTTTTGAGTTTTAGAAGTTCGAGACCAATCCAATGAATTGGCGTGCGCTTGATGATAATTGACGAATTGGTAGCAACTGCGGCCGAGATAAAGAACATAGCTTCGATCGGGTCTTCGGTTGGTGCAAACGTAATGTTCTTTTTGATGTGCGGCACACCGATAACGGTAAGTACCGGAGAGCCTATGCCGTCAATTTTTACACCCAACTTTTTTAGGAACATACACAAATCTTGCACCATATAATCGGCGCTGGCACCTTGGATAATTGTTTGCTCGCTTGTGCGAGCTGCTGCCATCAGTACATTATTAGTAACGGTATTGCCAGATTCGTAAAGCACAACGCGGCCGGCGGATTTTTTGTGAACGTCAATGTTGTAATGGCCGGTCTTAGCTACCACGTCTACGCCGAATTGTTCGAGTGCAAATAAATGTGGCGCAACTGTTCGAGTGCCTAATTTGCAACCGCCAGCGTATGGAATCTTAAATGCGTCGTAGTCGTGCATCAACGGGCCAAGCAACATGAGCACGCTGCGTGTGCGACGAGCTGACTCTGCATTCATGCTGTCTAGTTGAAGTTTTTCTGGGCGGCGGATTTCAAGGTCGTTATTGTCAAGCCATCGAACTCTAACGCCAATACTCTCGAGTACTTCGATAATCCGATACACTTCTTCGATACGCGGGAAGGATTTAAAGTGGGTTACACCATAGTTCAGTAGACTGGCGCACAAAAGTGCAACTGCTGCGTTTTTGCTGCGCTTGAGCGTGATATCACCGTGAAGTTCATGGCCGCCTTCTATTCGCAAATTAACTGCACCTTCGTTGACCGAAATGAGTGGTTTTTGCAGCACTTCACTAATACGCGCAAGCGTTTCTAGACTCAAGTTTTGTTTACCCTTTTCAATTCGGTTTACCGCCGATTGGCTGGTGCCAAGGCGTTTTGCGAATTCTGCTTGTGTTAGGCCGCGTTCTTGTCGTACTTGAGATACGAGCTGACCAATTTTCTCATTTGCTGCCATAAATGCTACTCTATTATACTCAGTGTGATATAAAAATAAAATACTTTTGTTTTAGTTGTCTCGACTTCCCAGTATAGCGTTTGACGATATAAATTGCTACCAAGAACTTATATTAATACCTTATTGAGTCTGCAAATCTGCCTTGCTGGCTGCAAAAACCCTAGCGTTCGTCGATGTAATTTCAATTACGTCTCCTCACGTTATAGCTTTTTCGCACAGCAATCCATGTTTTTCGCAAACCAATAAGATGCTAAAATAAGTTCTATTATGATTTAGCTACCTCGCCGATACTTCTATATACTCAACATTAGACATTGTTATTGGAGGCGAGAATATGCACGACACAGAAATCGAAACACTTATACAAAAGGAAACAGAGCGCCAATCTACGGGGCTTGAGATGATTCCGAGCGAGAACCATACTTCAGGTGCGGTATTAAAAGCGCTGGGCTCAAGGCTCACTGACAAATACTCAGAGGGCTATCCAGGCATGCGCTACTATGGCGGCTGTGAATTTGTTGATCAGGTAGAAAATATTGCTCGTGACCGAGCTAAGGCGTTATTTGGTGTTTCGCACGCTAATGTACAGCCGTACTCTGGCTCGCCAGCGAACATGGCAGTGTATTATGCGTTGGTTGATCCGGGTGATACGGTGATGGGGCTAGAACTATTTTATGGTGGCCACATGACGCATGGTCTCAAAGTGAATTTTTCAGGCACGATGTACAATTCAGTACAATACCGCACCGGCAAGGATGGGTATTTGGACTATGACGCGATTGCAAAATTAGCATTGCAGCATAAGCCAAAACTGATTGTGACAGGTGCAACTGCCTATCCGCGAATTTTTGATTGGCAGCGACTGCGCGATATCGCCGATTCAGTCGATGCATTTTTGCTGGCGGATATTTCACACATTGCTGGCTTGGTAGTTGCTGGCGCACATCCATCACCAGCTGGCATTGCAGATGTTATTACTACCACTACGCACAAGACACTCCGAGGACCGCGCGGAGCCTTAATTTTATGCAACGGTAATCCATCTGACCCGCTCAAAAAAGTCGAGCGAACTCGCGATAATTTGCCAACGTTGATTGACCGGGCAATTATTCCAGGCTTGCAGGGTGGGCCACACAACCACCAGACAGCTGCTATCGCAGTAGCACTTAAAGAGGCAAGCGAACCAGCATTTAAGCGATACGGCCAGCAAATCGTAAAAAACGCGCAGCATTTAGCGAAGCATCTACTCGACAAGGGCTATAACCTGGTAACAGGGGGTACCGATAACCACCTGTTATTAATTGATCTGACAAACAAGGATATCATTGGCGCTGACGCCGAAAAGGCACTCGGCAAAGCCGGTATTACAGTCAACAAAAATACAGTACCCTATGACCCGCGGCCACCATTCAGCCCGAGTGGCATACGACTTGGTACGCCGGCGCTCACTACCCGCGGCATGAAGGAAAGAGAAATGGAACAGGTCGCGGAATGGATTGATGCCGCTATTTCGGCAGCCGATAACGATACTAAATTGGCAGACATACAGAAACAGGTGATTGCACTAACTAAAGATTTTCCGCTGCCAAGCTAATTCTACGGCAATAATTCAGGCTCTTGTACGAGCGTGACATCGAACTTGGCTTTCACAGCATCCATGACTTTTTGCTTGAAGGCAAGCAATTGAGCGGTGGTTTGGGCGTGTTCGTTTACAAACACTAATGGTTGGCGATACCATGTGGACATACCGGTTTCTTTGTCATGGTAGTCACGTAAACCTGTCTGTTCAATCAGCCAGGCTGCCGATAATTTCACGCCGCCTTCGACTCTCCAAAACGGTATAGTGGGGTAGGCGGCTTGAATTTGCACGAAGGTGCCTTCCTCGACAATTGGGTTTGCAAAGAACGAACCATTATTGGCAATCACAGCAGGGTCGGGTAACTTGCTGGAGCGAATATCGATAACAGCATTGCGAATAATTTCTGGTGTGAAGTTTGTAATATTGTACGCACTAAAATAACGCTCCAGTGCTTGGTAAAACGGCGGCTCGGGATTTTTGCGTTGCAGGTGTAAAGTGAGCGCCAAAATAAAATAGCGTCCGCGGTTGGTTGTCTTGAATGTGCTATTGCGGTAGCTAAATTCACATTCGGATTTTGAAATGATGGTGAATGATTTAGTCTGTCGATCGTAGACTTAAGCGCTGACAAACGAATTGG
>CAZGQU010000041.1:0-6276 GCA_964527845.1 uncultured Candidatus Saccharibacteria bacterium
TTGGCTGGCTTAGTTGGGTCATAATTTACTACTGATTTACCCATCGGAAGATATGATAGATAAGGCAGAAGCAAATTTGATAGGAAAGAATATTCGAGGCAGTGTCGATCCTGTCTGTGGTGAGCCGGTTGCGGTACTGAGTACCATACGGAATCGTTATGACGTTGTTTTGTCTCATGGTGTATTGATGTATCTGGATAATCCGCAGGAACACATAGATTTGCTCGGTGATAAAGTAAAAGCCACCGGTATTGTGTCGCTCATGACAAAAGGTCGGCACGGAGCTGTAAACCAACTATTTAATGAACAGCGCCCCAATGAAGCTCAAGATCTGATGAAATCGGGACGGTTCATCAATCATCTTGGTCGAGGTGTGCAGGCAGTCACACCTGAAGCAGTAGAGGATTTCTTGCGGCACACTCAAGAATTGGGCAGAATGGCGCTGGGGATCGTGGATTGGTTCGGCGTAAGAATAGTGACGGATGGCGATTATCGAAGGACTGTTACGGTAGAGGCTGATGAACTGAAAACAATACGGCAAGAGGAAATTACACGCTCACGCGATGAAAGTACGAAAGGTATGGGTCAAATGTTACAATTTATCCTTAGACATATGCCGCAAGAAAAGACGAAAGTAGCAAAATGAAGTTTAAATCAGGAACACGGCGTAAACCAATAGAATACGAGAAAGACCTTGTGCAGTATTGGAAAAAGCACAAGACATTTGAAAAGTCGGTTGAGCAGCGACCGGCAAGCAATAGCTATGTGTTTTATGATGGTCCACCGTTTTTAACCGGAACACCCCATCATGGCCACTTGTTAATATCGGCGGTTAAAGATGCAGTTGCGCGCTTCCAGACTATGAAGGGTCATAGAGTTGAACGACGCTGGGGTTGGGACTGTCATGGTCTTCCTGCCGAGCTGTTTGTTGAGAATAAATTAGGAATCAAGAATAAAAAAGAAATCGGCACCAAAATTAGTATTGCGGATTATGTACGGGAGTGTCGGGCTGCGATGGTAAAAACTGGCACGGAGTGGGAGGACACAATTGAACGTTTAGGTCGTTGGGTGGAATTTAAGGGTGCCTACAAGACCATGGATAACGATTATATGGAAAGTGTTTGGTGGGCGTTTAAGAAGTTGTATGACGATGGCAAAATCTATGAGAGTGAAAAAATTCTAATATATTGCACAAAAGATGCGACACCGATATCCAAATCAGAAGTGGCCATGGAAAATAGTTACCAGATCGATACTGACCCAAGTGTGTATGTGTACTTCCAGATTGATGATACGGACGAACACCTGTTAGCATGGACAACCACACCGTGGACTTTGCCGGCGAATGTCGCAGTAGCAGTCAATGAGAAGCTTGAATATACACTTGTTGAGTACGAAGGCAAAAAGTTTTATGTTGGCTCACAGGCACTAAAAAGCGTCATGCAAGATGAAAGACACCAGCCGCTTAAGTATAAAGTAATCAAAAAAGTTAAGGGCAAGCAATTGGTTGGCTTAAAGTATGCTCCGCTATTCCAGAACCATGGACCGGATGCACATCGTGTGTTAAACGCTAATTTTGTAACTGCCGAGAGTGGCACTGGTATTGTGCATGAAGCGCCGGCTTATGGCGAGGAAGACTACGAGCTGTGCAAAAAAGAAGGTGTGCCAATAATATCACTTGTCGACGAAAACGGTCATTATACGGAAGGAAGATGGCAAGGCGAAAACATATGGGAGATCAACAAGGAAATAGCCAAAACGCTGGTAGAAGAGGGTAAGGCGCTAAAGGTTGAGTATATACAGCATGAATATCCGCATTGCCATCGTTGTGGTGGCAAGCTAATGTATAGGGCACATCCAAGCTGGTTTATGGATATTCAAGGTCAAAAAGCAGAGATGCTTGCTGAAAATGAAAAGACTAACTGGCGACCTAAGCATCTTCAGGAAGGCCGCTTTAAGAATATTCTTGAAAGCGCTCCAGATTGGAATTTATCACGTGATCGCTACTGGGCTACCCCAATACCCGTTTGGCGAGGTTTCAGAGAAGATGGAACAGAGGTTATTAAAGTGATCGGCTCATTTGATGAGTTTGAGGACCTAACCGGTAAGCGACTTAATGACTACCATCTTCCGAATGTAATGGATATTCAGTTCGAGTATGAAGGCATAACTTTGCACCATATAGGCAAAGTGCTTGATTGTTGGTTTGAGAGTGGTAGTATGCCGTTTGCCCAATTTCATTACCCATTTGAACATAAAGAAAAGTTTAAAAATAGCTTTCCGGCTGACTTTATAGTAGAGGCTATTGATCAAACGCGTGGCTGGTTTTACTCGCTTACGGCCGTAAATGTTGGCCTGTTTGGTCAGTCGCCATTTAAAAACCTTATTTGCACAGGCTTTATCAATGCTGCTGATGGTAAAAAGATGAGCAAAAAGCTTAAAAATTATACTGATCCGATGGAGCTTATGGACACATACTCTGTAGATGCATTTCGTTTCTTAATTCTAAGCAGTCCACTACTAAATGGTGAAGACTTTGCACTGAAAGACAGGGAAGTTGCTGATGTGCAACGGAAATTAGCAATGATCTGGAATATGTATGACTTTTTTACAATGTATGCAGAAGTTGATGGCTGGGTATGGGACGGCAGATTAACTGACCCCACTAAGGAGTTAGAGAATCTTCTTGATTTATGGGTGGTGTCAAGATTACATCAACTTATTAAACATGTTGACTTAAACTTGCAGGCATATGATTTCGCAGCAGCGTTGTCGGAGGTGTTGCCGTTTATCGATGATGCTTCTAATTGGTATGTGAGACGAAGTCGTCGCCGGTTTTGGAAAAGTGGCGACGACGCCGATAAGAACATGGCCTACAAGACGCTCCATTACGTGCTGGTAACGCTAGCTGAGGTAATGGCGCCATTTACACCGTTCTTGGCTGAAGAACTATACAAAAAGCTTACAGGTGGTGAGAGCGTGCACTTGCTCAACTGGCCAGAAGTAGGACATACAAATGATTTGTTGGTTCAACGAATGGCGGCCGCACGACATGTCATAGCTATCGGCTTAGGAATGAGGGCGCAACAAGGCATAAAAGTTCGCCAACCACTAGCCAGTGCAACACTGAAGGGTCACTTCAAGGATTACCCATCTGAGCTGCTGCAGATTATTCAGGAAGAATTAAATCTAAAATCCCTGAAAGTAGATGACACGCAGGTAAGCGCTGACAAGTCTTTCCATGAAAATCTTAAGGAAGGGAACTTCAATCAGCTCTATCAGATTGAATTGGACTTTCATCTTACGCCTGAACTGAAACGCGAAGGCATGATGCGAGAGGTAATACGCTTCGTGCAAAATGCTCGTAAGCAAGCTGGTCTGAATGTTGACGACCGCATAAAGCTCCACATCGCTACGGATAGCAAGGAGTTGCAGCAAGCTATCAATGAGCATGCGGAAACCATCTCTCACGAAACCCTCACAGCTGAGTTATCGGCCAAAAAGGTGGAGGGCTATACTGCTGAGGTGAAGGTAGAGGGCAACGACCTGGGTGTATCCCTGGCAAAAGTTAATTAACAGGACTCTTTACAGAGGTAGAAAAATTTGGTATTATCATATGGTTGTAAACTTCTTGAAAGCGAAAAGAGTTAATTAAGAATGAAAAAAGCTGTAATAGCTACCGGCGGTAAACAGTATCTCGTAACTGAAGGCGAGACGCTTACTGTTGAGGTGCTAAAAACTGACAAAAAGAGCGTTGATTTTGACGCTTTGCTTGTGATTGACGGCGAAAAGATAGAGGTTGGCTCGCCAGTGGTAGCAAACGCCAAGGTCGTGGCCGAGGTTATTGATAACGATGCGCGGGCCGATAAGGTTACAGCAATCCGCTACAAAGCGAAAAAGCGCGTACGTAAAGTTCGCGGTCATCGCCAGCACCAGGCTGAAATCAAGATCACCAAAATCGCTTAATCAGTGCCCCCAGTGGTGAAAGGGCTTCCGAGAGGAAGCCCTTTCCTTTTCTGCTAAAATGAAGACACGATGAAGCTTGCGCTTAGGTTTGGGAAAATATCGAAATATCTAAGTGTTAAGGGTGGGTCATTCCTTTTTGGCATTCCTTTAGTCCTTGTTCTTGGTGGCGGTGCTGCTTACGCCACTTTGAACTTAGGAGGAGTCAAGGAGTCTGTTAACCTACAGGATGGCTTAGTAGGGTGGTGGAAGATGGATGGTAACGCTACCGATAGTTCAGGTTATGGCAATAATGGTACGGTGAAAAGTGCGGTGCTTGATACTGATCGAAAAGGTACAGCTGACAGCGCCTATACATTTAATGGTACCGGAAGTAGTTATATTGATGCAGGGAATGATAGCTCGTTGTCATTCAGTGGGAACTTTAGCCTATCAGCATGGATCAAGCCTACAAGTTACCATACAACCGGATATTATGGTCTAAAAAATGAATTTATAGTTCGTGGTCCGGCCACTACTTACAACTATGCGCTCCAGGCTACGGACGCTACGACAATATCCTTTATTAAACGAACAGGCTCAGAAAGTCTGCAGTTCTATACGTTTAGCGGTGTCCCGGCCTTAACAAACCAATGGACCCTGGTTACTACTACTGTTAATGGCACCACTCTGTCCCTTTACATCAATGGAACGTTCTTTGGTTCAAAGACTGTAGGTGTTATTGGGCCGGGATCAAATGATAAGCTAAGTCTAGGCTCTCACCCTAATAATACGGAGACCGCCTTTGCGGGATCCTTGGATGACGTAAGAATATATAATCGTGCAATTAATTCCACAGAAGCAGGGGCTCTCTATGCTGAAGGCAACTCCTACATTAAGGCATCCCAAGATGCAAAAGGCTTGATTGGACAGTGGAAATTCGAAGGTAATAGCAAAGACAGCACGCCATACGATACAGATGCAACACTTATGGGTGCAGCCTCTTACGGAAATGATAGAAAGAATAAGGCAAGTTCAGCACTAAGCTTAAGCGCTGTCGGGGATTACGCTCAGATGCTCAATGTGCCCACGGCCATGAGATTTAGTGACGCTAGTAATTTCACATTATCAGCATGGATTAAACCTACTGGATTGAGTGGACTGCAGACTATAATCGGCCAACAACGAAGTTCCTCAATTTATTTCCAGCTTAATAGTAATAGATTGAGACTTGGTCTTGATGACGCTCCGACGCTCTCTACTGCCACCCTAAGCCCCGGTGTATGGCACCACGTAGCTGCTACATATGATGGCAGCACTAAAAATGTCATACTTTATATTGATGGCTCGGCAGATGGACCCCCAGTCTATACATACGATGGTTCGGGGTCGCCCGCACAGGCAAATTGGTATATTGGCTATGAATCGCGTTATGGTGACCAATTCATAGGTTTAATAGATGATGCTCGAATATATAATAGAGTATTAACTGCAGAGGAAATTACCACCCAGGCTGCATCATACGAATCGCAAATTAATTTACATAAAAGTTCGTCTGCCTCTGGAGAAAGTGTAAACTTATCTAGCGGACTTATAGGCTATTGGGCTATGGATGGGAATGCAAGGGATAGTACGCCGTACGGCAATAACGGTACTGTCAACGGCGCTACTTTAGCTGCTGGCAGAGCGGGCTTGCCTAACAGCGCGTATAGCTTTAATGGTACATCAGACAATATTCAAATAGACGGCCCAATTGTCTCTACAAATGCTACAATCGCTGGTTGGTATAAATATCCTGACAGTTCTAATATCACAGCGCTTTTCAGAGATAATACTTGTACAGGCGGCTGGATACTTTGGGGAAGTGGGACAAATTTTTCTTTTAGAGTTGGTGGAACCCAATACAATACTTCAGTAAATACTAATACATATACGAACCAGTGGACACATTTTGCGATTACTAAAGAAGGTCCTTCGGTAGTATTTTATATCAATGGCGCGAATGTATTCTCGGGGTCTGGGGCTGCTAACGTTCCTAGTGCTATGCCATGGCGGTTAATGAAGAATGGTGCGTGTAGCAACTGGGCCAGCGGCATCGTAGATAGTTTCCGTATATATAACCGCGCGCTTTCTGCTTCAGAAGTGCAAGCGCTTTATTCAAACTAGTATTTTGTCTGCAAGATGACGCTTATGGTTGTGGAAAACTCTTGCTAATAAATTTATTTGTAATGATTTATACAACAAAAATCTAACAGATGAAATAACTCGAATTCCACTCTGAGAAATTCATATCTGTGGTAGTTTAAAGTTAGTTATTAAAAATACAACAAAAAT
>CAZGQU010000042.1:0-6267 GCA_964527845.1 uncultured Candidatus Saccharibacteria bacterium
AAATTAACCAGAGCTCGCTGGTCGACATAACTTACGTTTTTATGCAGGCCGCGTTTGTTTGCGATGAGCTGTATGACACCGCCAACGTACGTATCCGGCACCACAATTTCACCTTTAATCCATGGTTCACGGATTTCTTTGATTTTAGCCGGGTCGGGTAATTCTGAGGCCGATTTTATGTCCAGCTCTTCTCCTGTAAGCAAGCTGATCTGATAATCGGTTGATGGGTTAGTCACCACCAAACTTAAATCGTACTCACGCTCCAATCGCTCCCGCACGATATCCATGTGCAAAAGTCCCAAAAACCCTACTCGTACACCAAAACCCAGTACCGGTGAATTTTCTGGCACGAACTGCAATGCCGAATCGCTTAAAGACAACTTCTCAATTGCATCCTTTAACTCTTGGTAGTGCTCGTTGCTTTCCGGGAAAAATCCGGCGTATACAAACGGCTTTACGTCTTTATAGCCCGGCAGCGGAGACACAGCAGAATTTTCAGCGAGGGTTATAGTGTCGCCAACTTTGGCTTCGCGAGTACTCTTAAGATTAGTTACGATGTAGCCGATTTCACCAGTGACTAAATCTTTATCAGGCACCATGTCTGGTTTAAGCGCGCCGACTTCAAGTGCGATACCAGTGGCGCTTGTAGCCAGCATTTTTATTTGCGAATTTTTTGCAATTTTACCATCAACGATTCGTACGTATAGAATAACGCCGCGATAATCGTCGTAATAAGAATCGAAAATTAACGCTCGGGTTTCTTTAGCTTCTTCAAGCTTTGGCGCTGGAATATCGCCAACAATTCGTTCTAGCACATGCTCCACTCCCTGGCCGCTCTTGGCAGAAATGAGTAAAATATCTTCTTTTTTGCAGCCAAGCAAATTCATCACTTCTGCACTTACGCGGTCAACATCTGCCGCTGGCAAATCAATTTTGTTAAGTACTGGAATAATCGTAAGATCGGCCGCCATGGCCAAATAAACATTTGCGAGCGTCTGAGCCTGTATGCCTTGCGATGCATCAACCACCAACAGCGCACCTTCGCACGCCTCTAGGCTACGCGACACTTCGTAGCTAAAATCCACATGCCCCGGCGTATCAATAAGGTTCAGTTCCATTCCCTTATACTCCATGCGAACCGGAGCAAGTTTAATGGTAATCCCCTTTTCGCGCTCTAAATCCATCTTGTCGAGCAATTGGGCTTTCATATTACGCTTATCTACTGTGCCAGTAAGTTCCATCAGCCTATCAGCAAGCGTTGATTTGCCATGATCAATATGTGCAATAATACAGAAGTTTCTGATGTTCAATTGGCTCACAAACTACCCCCAACAGGGAAGAGCAGCCGGGCAAAATGTATTCCATTTTGCCCGCGCGATGAGAAACCCGCGAAAGTGGATGTCTTATAAGCGAAGCGCTCACTTTGTGCAATGATACAAAAGTTTCTAATATTAGGCTGTGTCATGACGCCCTATTATAACAGTGACAGGGGTGATTTCAGAATACTTATTGAATTTTTACCGGACGGAAGGCAATTTTTTTCAGCCAGCGAAAAATCGGTTTTGATTCTTCAAGTCCCATAGCCTGCGAAACTGTTACATGCACCACCGCAGTCACACCAGCGATCAGCGCAAATTTACTACCAATCGTCAAGAAACCACGGTCAGACCCACCTAATGGTACATATGACACCATTACGTAAGCTGCAAGTACACTAAAGCCGGTAACGGCATCTATTTTTATAATGTAATTGATGAATTGTATGTCAAATAATTTATGGTCGCGAAGTACCATAATGATTCCCAGAATAAAGACCTCAACAAACGCCACAATCGATTGCGCAAGCGCCAAACCAGAAGCGCCATAATCCAGTTGTGTTGTCAGCCAAAATGCTAGCCAGATATTAAGACCAATAATAAATATCGATACGATCAGCGGCGTCCAGGTATCTTTTTGGGAATAAAACCAGCGTGACATGATTGCATACAATGTTCGGAAGAAGATCGCTGCTGTTAAAAAGCCAAAAATAAGTGCAATTTGCGGCGCATTTTCCGCAAACAATAAGCGCGCTAAAATGCCCCGCGCAAAGAAACATACAACTGCAGTCGGCATTGCGATCCAAATCATTACTCGCAAGGTGCGCAAGAATTCCTTACGAAACAAGTCTGGCCGGCCTTGGCTCAATCTATTATTAAGACTCGGAAACGCTGCCGTAGCAATTGATGTTCCAATGAGCATAATCGGCGCATTGTGCAAAATAAAGGCGTTATTATAATTACTAATCGAACCAGCCGATAATCGACTGGCAAAGTTGGTTTCAACTATACTGTTAATTTGGTCGGCGCCTTGATCAAGTGAACGCGGCGGCAATTGCCGTAAAATAACTCGAAAATCAGGGTTTTTCCACTTAATAACCGGTCGCCAACGAAATCGTGTACCTTTCAGACCAATGAGTGCAATAAGTAACTGAATAACACCGCCTGCCAATGCACCAATACCGAGTCCGACAATACCAATGTTATCGCGGAAAATAAATATACTCGCAATAATCGACAGGTTATACAAAAGTGGTGCAACCGCAAAAAAGAAAAATCGTCCCAATGTCTGTTGCACGCTCATAATAATTCCCGAAATAGTAAACAGCAGCGGACTCAATGCGAGAAATTGCATAATTACGACAGCGTTATGCTGAGCTTCCGGTGCTAGTTCTGGCGCAACAATATTGTGGATAAGCGGCTTAGCAAAAACGAAAATGATAACCGCCACAAATGCCATAACTACTGCCAACAAATTAAGCAAGCTTGATGACAATTCCCACATGCCTTTTTTATCACCTCGTTGCAGGTGGTCAGCCAGCACCGGCATAAAGGCCACGCCTAACGCGCCAGCGGACAAAGTAAAAAAGAAAAAATCAGGTATTGTGAAAGCTGCAAAATATGCGTCGGTGCTTTGGGGGCCGACAGGCGGGAAGTTGGCGTTGACGAGTCGCGTACGAAGCAAGCCTAACAACTGGCCGACAAATGTCGTCGCCATAAGTAAAAGAGCCACATTGCCGATTGAAATTCTTCTTTTTGCTTTTGTAGGTTGCTGCATAAATTGTAATTTGCCTTCTACAAGTATAAAGCGTGTTTGATAACCTGACTAGCAACAAACAAAAAATTATAACTTTATTGTTCCTTCGGACGTGAATTCCTGCGGCCTGTCCTGAGAGGCTTCATTTGGTTTTTTTGATTTGCGGGTACGTTTGCGTTTTCGCTTGGTTTTTGGTTTTTCAATCAGCGAGCTAGGAGTTGCTAATTGAGCTATTTCTTTTGCAACATCAATATTCTTTTTTGGTTGCGCCGGACTTTGTACAGCTGGAGATACAGTTTTTACTGGTTTTGGTGCAGTAGCTGGTATTGCCTTTTGCGTATTTAATTGATAACGCTCGCGAACATATCGTTCGACAAATTCACGGCTCGAAGCATGTGCTGCGCGGCTGCGCTCTATAATTGCCTGGCTGTAATCGTCGCCATACTCAGGCAACGTCACAGAAGCAGCCGAAAACGCTTGTACTTTTTCACCCTCAATTGTCATGCTAATAACAAAATTCCGGTTGTGCATGTGCACCAGATCGTGTTCCTCAAACTTTGGCTCAAAGTAGCGCTGCATTGAGCGCGCATCGTCGGCACTCATGCGAAACGCAACAATTGAGCCGACGTTTCCAAACAAGGCATCCTTGACTGTGTCCATCATTTGAGCGGTATATTGGTTGGCAACTGTCAGATTAAGCCCGTATTTGCGGGCTTCGCTTAATATGGTAGCAAAGCTATCAGTTGCAAAATTCTGAAATTCGTCGACGTATAAGTAAAACGGTGTGCGTTCGCTGGCGCTGATGTCAGCACGCCCCATTGCGGCCATTTGAATTTTTGTTACCAAAAGCGCACCCAAGAGCGCTGCATTATCCTCGCCGACTAAGCCGCGACTTAAATTGACAATCAAAATTTTGCGCTCGTCCATTATCTGGCGGATATTAAAACCACTTTTTGGTTGACCAATAATATTCCTGACGAGTGGATTCGCAGTAAATGCACCCACTTTATTGAGCACTGGCGCAACCGCTTCAGCGGCGAATTTATCATTCCAACTAGCAAATTCCACTGTCCAAAAGTTTCTCACGACTGGATCTTCAACATGCTGCATTACTTCGTTTCTAAACTTTTTGTCAGTTAATATACGGGTAATATCCAGCATGGTCGCTTCTGGATAATCAAGCAGTGCCAAAATACTGTAGCGCAAAATATACTCCAGTCGTGGTCCCCAGCTTTCGAACATACGCTTTAATACGCCAATTAGCTCCGAACACGTATGAGTTTTGAGCTTTGCATCGTGCACTTCCATGGGATTAAACGGAATCGGAAATTCAACATCTGCCGGATTGAAATACACGACGTCATTTGCGCGATCAGCCGGAATACGGCGCAACATATTGAGCGCATAATCACCGTGCGGATCAATTACCGCAAAGCCAAATGGACTATATATATCAGAAATCGTCAAAAGCTCCAGTAGGCCCGATTTACCAACACCAGTTTGTCCAATGATATACA
Organism: uncultured Candidatus Saccharibacteria bacterium; assembly: GCA_964527845.1. Lineage (GTDB taxonomy): Bacteria > Patescibacteriota > Saccharimonadia > Saccharimonadales > UBA4665 > CAZGQU01. Next base: position 4,590 of record CAZGQU010000042.1, read on the forward strand.
AATGCCGGCCACGATCCGATCTCGGTAGACCAAATAGCGTGTTATGGCCGCGAAAATTAGTCGTTGCAACCGGACTGACGTCATAACTCAAATGGTCGGTCGATACTATCGGTAAATTTGCTGGTGGCTCGGCGGTTTGAGCAGTCGCCCATAGTATAAATGGCGTCTCTACATTGGTATGGGGCAAATGATACAGCGTCGCTACTTCTTCGATATTGCAGATAAATCCTTTTTGAAAAAACATTCGTTTTTGATACCTGTTAATCGCTACAGCATCATATTGGATACGCTTGGCCTCAAAACCATTCAGGTAAGTGGTGTTAAACTGCTTGTAGCTCGCGACGATTGACTGCATGCGAAGCTGCGCTTGCTGCTGGGCTAAATTACCACGATAGACAATCTTGACAACTGTTTCAAAGGCCAATTTTTGGCTTTTTTCTTCGGCACCACTGATTCGTGTTTGTTCATAATCGGCTGGACGGTTGCTTTCGGTTTTCGCAGTGGGCGGTGCCCACAGTGCACCCAAAAGACCCGACATATTACTTCCATTGCTACCGCCACGCATGTTAGCGATATACCGTTCACTCTTACGATGCCAATTACCCGCGGCCGGCCGAATGAGCATTTGAATCCACGCTTCTTCCTCATCATCAAACTTCGCAAGCGTTGCCGTAATAGCAGCTAGGGGGTCGACCTCGAAACTCTGAAAGGTCTTTATTGGCAACATATCGTTGACCGTAAACTTAAGCTCAGTACTTAAGATTGTGTGATAATCATGCGAGTGCTGCGTTACATAATCCGCTGTCTCGGATATTTGCACGGTAGGATACTGGGCGTAAATCTGCTCTTCAACAAAGCTTTTAAGATACGTCGGTACCCATACATAAAACCCAATGCGCTTTTTTAGTACCGCTATTTCAAAACTAATTCGTTCACGGTCGGCTTTGCGTAGAAAATGCTGTGATGGCAAGGTAAGAAGACCGTGCAAGCTTGCAAACATCTGCTCAGCAGCCAGCTCCTTCTTTTCGTTTGTGCGTGGTACCTGCAACAACAGCACGACACCTGGATCGTGCTCGGCAGCTGATTGCTTAGAAGAAAGTCGTACCATTTCGTATGCCCACCAATGTTTATATCAAGAGCTTATCCGTAATAACCTCTTGATTATTATTGCATTTTTACTTAATTAAATACAGTTTTCGAACTGGAAACTCTAGTACAGTGCTGCAGCTTTTGGCATTGTCGTGTGCTTCAAAACTTCATGTACTTCATCAGCGTCAACAGTCTCTTTAGCGAGCAGTCGCTCCTTCAGGGCTTCGAGACCTTTCAGGTTGGCCTTTATGACCATGCGCGCGCGGTGAGCAGCTTCAGTAATCAAGGACTCAACTTCTTGGTCAATCACTTTTGCAGTTTCGTCAGAGTATTCCCGTTCGTGCACCATGCGATCAAGCATCAAGCCACTTTCTACATGGAATACTTGATCACGTAATTTATTGCCCATTCCCTGGTTTATTACCATATCACGAGCCAGTTCAGCGGCTTTTTGCAAGTCTGAGCCTGCGCCAGTCGTTACTCGATCAGCACCATATACCACGTATTCGGCAATACGGCGACCAAGCATACGCGCTAACCCATCCGTAGACACATTGATTGAAAGATAGCTGTTAGCGGCTTGTGGGTT
>CAZGQU010000043.1:0-6122 GCA_964527845.1 uncultured Candidatus Saccharibacteria bacterium
ATTCTATCCGCCGCACCAGCATGGCACATGGGCTGTTTACGGATGCTGTGGCACGATTCAATAAAGGTCAAAGTCCATTGCAAACCATGGCGGTGCTGGCAAAAATTACCGTTGATATCCAAAAGCTGACAAACGGCAAAGTTGCCAGTAAAGCTATTGACCAATTTGTTCGTCCCCTACAGCGTAAAGATACGGTAATGACAGACTCTAGATTTATCTGCGACCGGTTAGGTTACGAACAAGACGCTGAAGAGATTAAGCGCCTACTCGAAAATGTTGAAATGCAAGTCAAATTTTACGGAAGTCAGACTCAAGAAACGAAACACGGTCTAGATGATATTGTGTTTCAGTCCGATAAATCTGAAATTACACAAATTCTAGGAATATCAATACCGTTTTGGCGGACAGATATTGAAATTCCTGAAGATGTGGTCGAGGAAGTTGGACGACTGTATGGCTACGATCATCTGCCACTGGAGTTGTCACGGCGATCCGTTATGCCAGTGCAAAAAGACGAGCTACTTGAAACAAAAGCTACAATTCGTGCGGCGCTTTCCAAAGCCGGTGCTAACGAAGTGTTAACTTACAGCTTCGTGCATGGCAATTTGCTGGATAAAGTCGGCCAAGACAAAAACAACGCATTCCAACTTTCGAATGCACTCAGCCCAGACTTGCAATATTACCGTCTGAGCCTCATGCCAAGTTTGTTAGAAAAAGTTCATCCGAACATTAAGACTGGCTACGATGAGTTCGCATTGTTTGAAATCGGCAAATCCCATATCGTGAGCCAGATTGATGATGCGGGGTTTCCTCGAGAAGATGAACTGACCGCCCTTGTTGTGACTGCTGCAGACAAGCTTAAAAAAACAAGCGCTGCGTACTATCAGGCAAAGAAATATTTGACGAATTTAGTAAGTGAACAACTGACGTTTAAGCCGGTTTCAGCCGAAATGCAAAGTTACGATATTACAAAACCGTACGATATGAACCGTGCTGCGTTTGTGTATACTGGTGATACATTCTTGGGTATTATCGGTGAGTTCCGCACGATTGTTGCTAAAAATCTCAAACTACCCAAGTATTGCGCCGGCTTCGAACTGGATACAGAAGCGCTTAAGGGAATTTTAGCTGGGCAGAACAATTACGTTGCGTTGCCGCGCTTCCCGAGCGTTACTCAAGACATAACGCTCAAAGTGCCAGCCGAGCTGCCGTATCAGGAACTATATGATGTTGTTTGGGGAGAGCTAAGTAAAGTGCAATCGGACAGCGTGCTATCACGCCTCGTGCCACTTGGCATGTATCAGGCCGAGGGCGATACTTCCCATAAAAATGTGACGTTCCGCTTCACAATTGCCAGCTACGAGAAAACCATGCGCGACGAGGAAGTGGCAAAAATGCTCGATGCCGCCGCACAGCCAGCCAAACAAAAATTCGGTGCCGAGCACTTATAAAGATTAGATTTAGGCTTCATTATCTGTTACCATTAACAGATTGTATTGTAGTGAGGAAAGGACTTCTATCGTGCCGACATTGAAACGGAATAAAAACAAAATGAAGCAGATAGAACCTAAGGACAAGCTTCTGCCTAAGCTCACGATAGCCTTTTTTAAGCGTCCGCGTACAGCAGCGTTGTTGTGGCTGGTAATTGTAGTGTTTGGGGCACTAAGCTACACCACGTTTCTTAAGCGCGAGGGCTTCCCGAGCGTACAAATACCGCTTGTCATAGTTAATGGTTCCTATGCAGTGGATAATGCTGCGACAGTTGATAATGAATTAGCAAAACCACTATCTGACGTGGCTCTAAAACAACCAGATGTAACTAAAGTACAAACCAGTAGCGAAGGCAACTTCTTTACCGCCACCGTCCAGTACAAAGAAACGGTTAAGGCCGAAGATGCGAAATTGCGGCTTGAGGAAGCAGCAAAGAAGTCGGGTGCAATACCTAAGGGTACAGAGATAACATTTAGTGCGCCACACTTTGGTGTAACCGGTGGCTCAACAGAAAAAGTAGACGCCACGATATCTGTCTTTGCACCGAAAAACAATAAGTCGTTACAAGAACTTACCGCAAACTCCAAACAACTTGTAGAAGAACTTAATAAGCATAAGCAAGATCAGATTCAAAAGTTTTATATTGAAGATCCATTCGAGTCAATCACAAATCCAGTGAACGGCCAAGAGCAAGTTGTGCAGCGTTCATTTGATAGGTACGGAGAGCGCGTCAACGGCAAAAACAACTTTTATAACTCAGTGATTATTAATGTTGCCGGAGTTGAAAACGCTGATGTTCTAAAGTTGGATAAACAAGTCAAAGCGGCAATAAACGCGGTCAAAAAAGACTCACAATTTAAAGATGTGGAAATGACGGTAAGTGCGAGTCTCGCACCGACAATCGACGAGAGTATTAGCGAGCTGCAGCGAGTGCTTTTGGAGGGCCTACTTGCCGTTTTGATTGTTGGCTCAATTGTCATTGCATTACGGGCATCGGTAATTATCGTAACGGCAATGCTCACAGTTATTGCCGCGACGCTCGGATTGTTGTATGTGCTGGGTTACTCCTTGAACGTCATAACACTTTTCGGACTTATTCTCGGGCTGTCGCTTATTGTTGACGATACGATAATCATGACTGAGGCACTAGATGCTGCTCGCAAACGGAATAAGTCGGCTCTCGCAGCAGTACGGCAAGCGACTCGTAAAATCAGTCGGGCGATGGTTGCAGCTACGCTCACGGCAGCCTTGAGCTTTGCGCCACTACTTTTTGTAGGCGGTATCTTAGGTGGGTTTATCCGGGCAATCCCGGTTACCATTATTTCGGCGTTGCTTATTAGCTTGCTGACCGCGTTGATATTTATACCGTTGTTTGCACGGTTTTTGCTGCTCGGCAAAAAGCAAATGGGTGAAGGTAACGTAAAAGAAATCGCAGCGGGTGTTGAAGAAAAAATTGCACAATTTATTGCAAAGCCAATGTTATGGGCAAAGCATTCGCGGAAAAAAGAAGTACTTGTAGGGCTAAGTGCTGTCTTTATCGGTATCGGCTTTATATTTGCGGGTGGTGCAATTTCGCGCTATGTGACATTCAATATTTTTCCGCCAAGTAAAGATGCGAACCAAGTTGCAGTTGTATTGAACTATCCAGAAGGCACCACTATTAGCCAGGCTGAGCAAACCGCAGACCAAGCGGACGAACGGGTGAGTAAATTGCTCGGAGAAAATCTGCAGGATGCCTCCTACTATAGCATCGCTAATGAAAAATTAGCCACGCTGTACGTAAACCTTGTGCCGTACACCCAGAGAGGGGTGACTGCGCCCCAACTTGTTGAGCAAATAAAATCTGATTTTGAAAAGAACCCCATTAATGCGCGGGTAGACTCCTATCAATTAGACGTAGGACCGCCTGCGTCGGGCTTTAATGTGCTCATTAACTCCGAAAATAGGCCTGAAGCAATGCGACTGGCGCGTGATATGGTGAAATACCTTGAAGGTCACACCTTAACTCGCGCAAGTGGCGAAACTGCCACCATCAAAACAGCAACACTTGCAAATCCCGCGGACTACACTCGTAACGATAATAAACCGGTCGTACAGGTAAACGCTACCTTTGACGCCACCGATACTTCTACGCTAGTAACACTGGCCGAAAAGGACATCAAAAAAGAATTCGATAACAAAACGCTTGCCCAATATGGCTTAAAGAGTTCGGATATCTCGTTTGACTTAGGGCAAGAGTCGGAAAATCAGGAGTCATTTGCCTCGCTTGCGCTAGCGTTTCCAATTTTGTTACTGGCCATCTTCATCTTATTGGCTGTCCAGTTCCGGTCGCTCTTGCAGCCGTTGCTCATCTTCATGGCCATTCCATTTAGCTTCTTTGGTATCGCGCTCGGCTTGTATCTTACAAACAATGCGTTTAGCTTCTTTGCGATGCTCGGTTTCTTTGCGCTCATTGGCCTAAGCATCAAGAATACGATCTTGCTGACAGACTATGCTAACCAGGCGCGGCGTGCTGGTATGGCGCCCGTTGATGCTGCGGTTGCGGCGCTCGGCGAGCGGTTCCGTCCACTTATCGCTACCAGCTTAACTGCTGTTGTGTCGCTCATTCCGTTAGCAATAACAAGTCCATTCTGGGAAGGTTTGGCTATAGTGTTGATCGCTGGTTTACTATCAAGTACGTTCTTAGTGATTACAGTGTTCCCTTACTATTACCTCGGCGCTGAATACTTACGAATAAAGACCGGCAATGGCGTACGACGCGTAAAACAACTTTCCCGCCGCAAGTAAAACCCGTACAATACACTCATATGAGCCAAAAAGAGATATCACATGAGACACACGAAAAGCTTAAATTAAACTGATAATCTAATTCTGGTTTCTATTACATATGCAGATAATGAAACGATACGGCCTTGGTTTAATATTAATTCTGTCGCTACTTGCTTTTATAGTGTTGGCTCCGTTCCGGGCGTTGGCTGACGTTAATGATTTTACCGTAAGGGAATTTTCTGCGGATGAAACGCTTAGTCGGGCCGATCCGCAAGGGCAGCTTCGCATAATCGAACATATAGAGGTTAACTTTACGGACAATAACCATGGTATTTTGCGTGCCATACCAAAAAGCTACAAAGGCCATCCGCTTAAGTTTCGGGTCAATCGTATCTCATCTGATAGCGGTGCTCCCGTGACGTATAAAATTGAAAGCAATAATGGCAATGCAGTACTCAAAATTGGCGATCCAGATCAAACTGTGACTGGTCGACAAAAATATACCATTGACTACACTGTTAGTAATGTCATAACTTTTTATGACGATCACGACGAGTTATATTGGGATGTAAACGGTGACCAATGGAGCCAACCTTTTGAACATGTGCAGATAATGCTTCATTTGCCAGAGGGGCTCAAGCTCAGCAAGTCAGGTTTTAACTGTTACGTCGGTAGCTACGGTTCGCCAGACCAGGCTTGCACTACGTCGGTCAATGGCAAAACTTTGGTTAGTCAAACCTCTGCTCCGCTGGATGCCCGACAGACCTTGACGTACGTGGTTGGCTTCCAGAAAGGTTATTTTACTGATTATATCTGGCTCGACACAGTAAAAGACAATATGGGTAATATCCTGGCATTTTGGTCGCCAATAGTGCTATTGGGCGGCGGCAGTATTGTTTATTGGTGGCGATATGGTCGTGACTCAAGGGGGCATGGCACGATTGTGCCGGAGTATGTGCCGCCGCAAGGCATTGGCCCACTGGCCGCTGGTGCAATCGTTGACTTTAAGGTCGACAACCGCGACATTACAGCGACTCTTATTGATTTAGCTCGTCGTGGTTATGTAAAAATTATTGAAACGACCCAAAAAAAGATGTTACGCAAAGATAAACTAAGTTACACATTGGAACTTACAAATAATGACATGAGCCAACTTACTGAAAATGAGAAATTACTGACCACCAAGCTATTTCCAAGTTTGAGCATGGGGTCGACAACTAACCTCGATTTATTAAAAAATAAGCTGTATGAAACAGCAAACAATATGCGTGGTAATGTCGAAAACGAGTTAACTCAGCAAGGTTATTTCCGTAAAAATCCGCAACATCAGGATGGACGGATTATGGTAGCTATATTTGTGGCTGCGATGATAGCGTACGCAAGCTACAGCATATTCGGAATATGGCTGGTCTTGGGATTGGTAATGAGTATTGTTATTGCAATAGTGTGTTTGTTGGCCATGCCAGCCCGTACGACTAAGGGTACGGCTGCACGCGAACAGCTGTTAGGACTCAAAGTGTACATGGAAACGGCCGAGAAAGATCGGCTTGAAAAGCTGGAGAGTCCTAACGCCCAATATGCTGATCAAGCAAGCCAGCCAATTAAAACAGTTGAGTTATTTGAAAAACTATTGCCTTATGCCATGGTTCTAGGTGTAGAGAAACAGTGGGCCAGGCAGTTTGAAAATATATATATAGAACCACCAAGCTGGTATGTCGGCAACTGGACGTCGTTTAACGCCGGCTACCTGGCAGGATCGCTTAATGATAATTTTAATGCTTCGATAAATCAGAGTTTTTCTGCACCTTCCAGCTCAAGCTCCAGCGGCTTGGGTGGAGGCGGCTTTTCGGGCGGTGGTGGAG
>CAZGQU010000044.1:0-6076 GCA_964527845.1 uncultured Candidatus Saccharibacteria bacterium
TGAGGTACCATTACGCGACCCTGAGCCTTCGGACATCATAGCAAACTCGTTATAGCAACGGCCCGGCATTTTGCCCTCGGGTGTTTTGAGCCTACCTTGCTTGAATAACCGCTTAATTATTCTCTTGTACACATGGTCGCCGTCTACGCCAATTTCTCTGGAGTCAGGCTTCAGATTATTATTGCGTAGCGGCGGTATTTCGCCATTTAACACATAGCCGTGTATGGTGACGCATTCGTCTGTTATGAGCGGCTTTTTGCTTGCTTTGACAGCTTCTATCAGTGCGACACCTGGATACAACATAGAACTAAACTCACCGAAGCGGACTTTTGCTTTGCGCATAACGCTCTTTACACCTTCGCGCCAGCCATCGTATAACATTCGGGTGGTTTGGGCCCGTGTTTGACCGGGTTCGTCTTTCATCCAACTATCCTGGTAATTCGACTCGTTGAACGAGCCAAATATTTTCACACGACCCTTAAACATAGTCGCCAAATCTCTGCCGAATTTAAATGCTGCGCTGCGAGTTTGGTTGTTCTTATCAACAGCCGGCGTGAGCTCAACATCAAGCCCGCACTCAAGCGCCGCATTCACTTCTGTATTAACACGATCGCGGTATATTTCGCGCTGTTCGTCTGATGGATCATAAAATTTAGTTTGTTCAACAAGCCCTCTATACCGACTCGCGCCCATTGCTGCACCAAGAAATAGTACTGCATTGGCGCTATGCCGGGCATTATTCTGGACTCCAGCAATATCTGAGAAGCTGAGTACTAATTTGTCTTTCTCGCGCTTATGTGAGCTGCGTGCCAAGCGAGCTTTTCGTGAGCGAGCAGCTGCAACCACACGAGTAGCAGCTACATCACCGACGCGCATAGCTTTCGGGTCATGATGGAATTGATTGATTTGACCAGGTGCCCAATCCGGTACGCATGAGTCTGGCATACCGCTAGGCCGGCAATTAATATTTTGGCCATTACTTAAGAGATTCAGATCGCACTGCGGTAGATTGGATTGGTGCGCAGATTCTGAAGCTTGCGCTAGTGATTCCGCGGGTCTACTCGCAGCAAATGCCAGTGCTACAGACACACCAGTAATATACGGCATGCACCGTTCTAATAGCGTACTTCTGCGGCTTGCGTCAAACTGATCTGTTGCCACTGTTTCAGTTAATTGGGGTTGAAATTCGGACATACTTGCATTTACTGCCTAAGGCACTTTTACTTATATATTTACTTTAACATAAAAACTTTGATTTGTCCATAATTTTGTTAATAATTTTAACTGTTTATCCACCTCTGTTAGAGTAGGATCATGAGTTAATAGTCCAAGCTCCATTTGAGCTAAAACTGACTATGATTCTTAAGCCGTCTTCGTTATAACTGTCAACAGATTACGTGCCATGCCATCTTCAGTTGGTACATCGTAATACTTCAGTTCGAGCCCGAGGCTTTCAAGCAAGGTTACCTGATCATCAGACCCTAGACGATCTATAAGCTGGTGTTTTCCCGACACAGTGTCAACAACCATATCTGCGAGCATTGCTTTCGATGAAGCTGTAATCTTAGCATCCTCTTCATCAACATAGCCATCAAAAGGCCAAGGAGAAACCTCAATGTATACGCCATTCGTTTTCAAGACCCGTGCAAGTTCAGTATAGAGCCCACGCAATGTCTCTTTATCTAGCGAACCTGTAAGTCCTGAGCTTGTTGCTAAGTCAAAGCTACTATCTCCAAAAGGAAGCTTGTCAACTTCACTTTGTATAATCTTGGTATTCGGGCCTGCTTTTTCCTTTGCTATAGCAAGCAACTTAGCATTACGATCAATGCCAACCACTTTTTCGGCATTGCCTTCAAGAGCGCCCAAGGATTTCCCCGTACCTGTGCCTAAATCCAATGCTTTTTCAAACCCTGTTGGAGGGTGAGTTTGGTTTACCCAAGAACTAATAATATCTCTCTTCGCCTGTGCTAGTTGCTCTGATGTAAATGTTTCTAACACGTCAAACCAGAGCTTTCCATTACTGGCAGATGCTGTCATTAGGTCGTATCGTTGTAATTGAGGAGTATTGCGTACAGTATTGGCAAGAGTAATCAATTCTTCCGCCGGGATATCCGAAGCAATACCTTGCTGATCGTTTTGATCACCCTCTGCCCGCACCCGTTCATAGGCAGCCTGCCACAGTGAGTCGTCAGTAGGTCGCTCTGAAAACTGCTCCAGCAAGTACCGTCTATCTTTAATTTGAGCTTCAGATGTTAAGCGAGAAGTTTCGTTAGATATATTTTGATCTGACATTTTCTTCGATTTATTCCTCTAAGCCAAAACTTTATTTTCAGCAATATAGTTTTTACCTAGTATAGTTTCTGGCTGCTGCAACAGGTCTGACCGTACAATCGCTAGCGCCTCTTTTTGTGCATCTCTTCGCGACATATCGGCAATCAATCTATTCTCATGACCTTCAAGAGTTGATTGAATCTTATTTAACGCACCATACCCCCAAATTGCATCAACAGCTTTCTCAAACTGATCTTTACTCAAATGATATTTTTCTTCTGCGTAACCCCATAGCAAAGTTTTGGTGGATATATCTTCAGATCCACCTGTCATAACAGCGTCTAAAAGCGCCCTTTCTTCGTTATAAACCCCCTGACTTACAACGTCACCTACTAGTTCGACCCTACTGTTCCTCATAGACACAGCAAGGTGCTCGGTAACAGCTTCATTCAGCCACCTATCTTTGTACCCTGTCATAACGGCGTGGTTTAGTTCATGTTTTGTAGCGTGCTCAATATTATTCTTATCTACAACGACGTACCTATTTCTAGGATAGGCATCGGCGCTAGGGTAATATCCAGCACGCCCCTGCATTAATGTTGCAAAAACATCGCCAATATAAACTTTACAATAATCAACTTCCTCTATTTTTACCGCAGTAGCTGGAAGTTCACCTTCATCAACGAATTTCTTCACTGCTGCTTTGTATTCAGCTTTTTCTCTCACGATCTCAGCCTGCACTTCTGGATTTGTATTGAGCTCGTTCATGTGATAATTGTGCCACTGAACAAAATTCATGAATTGCTCTGGGGTAGCCTTGTCCTCCAGCCACTCACGCCACCTATAGAGAACACCGTCGGGTGCAGTGCGCATATGATTGAAAATAGGAGGCGCATCACTCATCATATATAAATTCAGCATAAAATTATTATGAGGGTCAGATAAAGTTACGCTAAGTACGTCGCGCAAATTTTTAATATTTCTCTCCAGCCGTTCCTGGTTATATGATCGATCTGAATTAGTCCAATAGTTAGCATCCTCTCGCGCTGCGTTAAGCGTGTAGGAGCCCAGGCGGCGATTTTTTATGTGATCACGACTTGCGGGCGAAAAGTCATATTTTTCCGACGCATCTTCAAGAGTTAGCCTTTCTGCATCCTCATCGTCTAATCCGTAAAACTCTTGCATGTCCTCCCAATATTCCTTGGCGAATGCTTCATCACTAGCTTTAAATTCTTGATCTAAGTTGTGTGCTTCATCACGTACAAGATCTGCGCCAAATGCATGTACTGAGGTAACACTGCGCACTACGCCTGTTTCAGAGCTGAAACGAGAGGGAGGTACCGGTGGTTGTGATTTATTTTCAGACATTTTTGTTTTGTGCTTAACTACTATTTATAATAGCACATTTTTGCTTATTCTGCAATATGTTTATGATTTATCTGTTTGTAATCTGTTAGAATAGGGTCATGAGTTTATCTATAGGAATTGTGGGGTTGCCAAATGTTGGTAAGTCTACCTTGTTCAACGCGCTTACTAACAGTAATATTTTGGCGGCAAATTATCCGTTTGCGACGATTGAGCCGAATACCGGCATTGTGCCCGTACCAGATGTGCGTCTGCAAAGGTTAGCCGATATGTACCACGCAAAGAAAATAACTCCGGCAACTGTAACATTTGTGGATATTGCCGGGTTAGTCGCCGGTGCGAGCCAAGGTGAAGGTCTAGGCAATCAGTTCTTGAGCCACATCAGAAGTACGAATGCAATCGTGCACGTCGTGCGAGTATTTGACGATGCCAACGTCACCCACGTCGACGAGCAACACGACCCAAAAAAGGATATGGACGTCATAAATACCGAGCTCGTGCTAGCAGATCTGCAAACAATCGAAAAACGCGTGCCACAGCTGCAAAAAGAGGCCCGTGCTAATCCAAAATTAAAGCCGCAAGCTATGTTTTTAGACGAAGTAAAAGCAATCTTAGATGCCGGCACACCACTGTTTACAGACGAAAATATCTTGAGATCCGAACATGCCGACTGGCTGCGCCAAGAATTACAGCTAATCACGATCAAGCCAGTAATTTACGTATTCAACGTAGACGAACCAGGTTTACAAGGACCGTCCTTGAAGAACTTGAAGGAACGGCTGAAGAGTACGGTAGCGCCTTCGGCTGCCCTGTTTGTGTGTGCAAAGTTAGAAAGCGAACTGAGTGGCCTGGATGCCGCGGACCAACAAGAATTACTGGAGAGTTACGGTCAGCACGAGTCAGGCTTGATCCAGCTTATCCATGCCGCCTATGAAACGTTGGGGCTCCAGAGCTACTTAACGGCTGGCGAAAAGGAAGTTCGTGCTTGGACAATCAAAAAAGGCGCCACCGCCCCGCAAGCAGCTGGTGCCATTCATACTGATTTTGAACGCGGCTTTATCGCCGCCCAAGTAGTTGATTATAACGACTTAATGGTTGCCGGATCTGAACAAGCAGCCAAAGCTGCCGGTAAAGTTCGCACTGAAGGCAAAGACTACGTCATGCAACCTAATGACGTCGTAGAATTCCGGTTTAATGTATAGCTTGGGGGTTGTTATCTATTTACCAGCGCCAGAATGTACGCTTTTGCGGTTGCGGCGCAGCAAGTTGTGTGTTGCTATAACCTCCGCCTCCTGAGGTCACTGCCGGCAAAATTGCCGCCCCCGCACTACCAATGAGCGCTAGTCGCGCAAGTTTTGGCCGTAGTAAGTGCGGCTGAAGATAACGGCTTCGTAAAGATGGCTGTGATTGCTGTGGCTTGGCCAATGCTGCTGCAAATTGTGATCCCACCGAATTGCTGCGATTACGCATCTCTAATACATGGTGCTGCAAATTTTCAACTAGCAGACGCAGCCTCTGATGGTTCCAGCTCGTGAACGTCAAAGCTTTATTTATGGAGTAGATTCTGACAGACGCATTAAGCAGGCGATGGTTAAAATCTATCTCGGCTATCATGTCAAAACGCAAATCTTCTAATGTTAGGAGCATCGGCTTGCGGTCAATTAATAGCAGACGTTGGTCGGTGACGCACAAAAGCGCAAATCCTCCTTCATAAAACCCGTTTACGGCCTGGGCAATTTTTTCACCTGGACGTAATATTTTTGCTAATTCGCGGACCTCCGGTCGACCAAAGAAACGAAAATTGCAATCTACGGCCTTGAGTTGATCCTCGACTTCTTGTATATGTACCATTTTTTTGAGCCCCCTTTCTCTCCATTCTCATCATAGCCTTTTGTGACTCGAATAAAGGTAAGCTTTTTTACATCCCGATCGTGATGTTGCTCACGCATTATGTACCGCTTTTTGAATTGCTTGTGACCAAAGAATCTCCGTGCCATAATAAAATTATGATTGCCTCGGCAGCGCAACGAAAGGTGCTCACAGACTTTCTGCATACAGGAAAGCATGTGTCGTACAATCGAGGCGAATTCTTAGTCCGCCCAGGTGAAGCGCCTCCAGGCGTTTTTTTAATAGAAAAAGGGCTGGTGAAGTGTTACGACATCACGAAATACGGGGAGGAAAACCTCCTCGTTATTCGTCATAAGGGCGAACTGCTTGGCATGACCAATGCAATCACCGGCGATGCTCGCCAAATACTATATGCCGCCATCACGCCAACGTCCGTGTGGCTTGTAGAAACCGAGGTATTTCAACAATTTATGCGCCAGATTCCAGCAGTAGCCTTACCGGTTTTAGATATGGTGACAGAGATGTATCGTATAAATTCAGAGCGGATATTAAATTTAGAATATCGGACAGTACGCGAAAGACTGATTTCTTT
>CAZGQU010000045.1:0-6012 GCA_964527845.1 uncultured Candidatus Saccharibacteria bacterium
TTATTAAACAGTTCAAAGTGAGCGGTGATGTATATGGCGACCCGAATCTTGAAGGCAGGGTCATTGCCGCCGAATATGAGAAATTTTGGTTTGTTACTGTCTACACGCCAAATGCCAAAGACGATTTAAGTCGTATTCCACTGCGGCATAAACATTGGGATCCGGCGTTTTTGGCGTATTGCAAGCAGCTTGAAAAAACCAAACCGGTCGTATTTTGCGGCGATTTGAATGTTGCCCACACGCCAGATGACTTAGCTAACGACAAAGCCAACGTAGGCAAAAAAGGCTTCACTAACGAAGAGCGCGAAGGTTTCCAAAACTTTATTGACGCTGGCTTTGTTGACACATTCCGGATGTTCAAGCAGGGCAAAGGCTACTACACCTGGTGGAGCCACTTTGCCAACGCCCGCGCTCGAAATGTCGGTTGGCGCATAGATTATGTATTAGTCAGCGAAAGCCTGAAGGATAAGGTTGTTGCAGCCGACATCCATCCGAAAGTGATGGGCTCTGACCATTGCCCAGTATCTGTTACACTTGACGTATGAAGATTATTGTGGGGTCCAAAAACCCAGTTAAGCTCGAGGCAGCACGGCGAGCATTTGCGCTGCAGTTTGGTGAGTCTGCAAAAATAGAAGTGATTGGCATGTCTGCAGACAGTAATGTCAGCGAACAGCCAATGGACGCTCACGAAACCGCACGAGGAGCAGTTAATCGAGCATACAACTTACAAAAAACTGCACCTAAAGCCAACTATTATGTTGGCATTGAAGGCGGCTTGGCACTCGTACGTATTGATGGCCACGAGTATGCATTTGAACAAACGTGGAGTTGCGTCATAGATTGCAGGCAGAATACAAGTGAGCTTGGTTCTGGCCCGGCATATCCGCTACCACACAAAGTCGTCGAACTCATTAAAAGCGGCAAAACGCTAACTGACGCAATGGCCGAGGAATACGGCACAGTAGACCTGGGCAAAAACGATGGCTACAACGGCTGGCTATCAGGTAATCATATAGATCGCACCGAGGCATCTAAGATTGCAGTATTCTTGGCACTCTGCGCACTCCATAAAGAATAGTAGTTACTTGCTGCCGATCGGACCGATGAGCGTTTCGCCGTCGACTCGCGAAGTGTTAACTTCGCGCGACACTTCATAATACTCAAGCATCCCGTCGTCGTACGGTCGCATCATATCTTGTATTGAACTCGGCTTGTCACTAGTCGGATCCAGCCAGCGATCTTCGTCAGTTGGATGGAGCAGCACTGGCATGCGATTGTGGATTGCTTCCATTTCTTTATTCGGTCTGGTAGTAAGGATGGAATATGTATTCCACGATGCGCCCTGGCTATCACGCCACTCGCCGTAAATACCGGCAAAAGCGAACAATTCTTGATCTTTCGGACGGATAAAATATGGCTGCTTGCCGGTTGGCGTGGCTTTCCATTCATAAAAGCCATTAGACGGCACCAGGCAACGGCGATGCAAGATAGCAGATTTCCAGGTAGGCTTATCGAACACGCCTTCGCTTCTGGTGTTAAAGGTCTTGTACTTAAACACCGATTTTTGGTCTTTGGCCCAATGCGGCATATAGCCCCACTGCATGAGCTCAATGTGACGCTTGTCATCCTTTTCAATAATCGCCGGCAAGATTTGGCTTGGCGCTATGTTATAGCGTGCCTTCAGATCATCTTCAATTTCCTCTATTTCTGCTTCATCAAGCCCAAACCGCTGTCGCAACTCTCCGGTTTGATACAAAGTATATCTTCCGCACATAGCATCTTCATCATAGATACATAGAGTAAAAGGAGATATAAAAATTGTTACTTTGTTACACCTACAGCGTTGACAAGGTGCCTCGACTATCTGTATAATCGGCACCTAATCATGAGTAACATGAGTCAAAACTGGTTTAAGAAGTATTATTTCCGCCGCACCCGCGCAGCGGTTTTTGCTGGTTTTGCTCATACTTATTCTAAGCGTACATAAATTTTAACCTCAGCAAATACCAGAACCCGCTGCCAACGAAAGCAGCGGGTTTTTCGTTTATCACCCATAGAAAGGAACATTATGAGTATCAATATAAATATCGAATCAAATATAAGCTTGCAAGAAATGCGCGATCAAATGGATCAGGGCGTCAGCGTCATGCGTTCTGCGCACGTTGGAAATGCGCGCGGCTACAATCTAGCGGTAGCCTCTATAGGCATTCCGATGCTTTTGGTCGACCACACAATCGTAGCCCAGACCCCTGATCAGCCAGGCGACAAAAACTATCTTCCAGGATCAATCGTCACAAGAGAATCCATACAACCGCTTAGCATTGAATCAATTGGCGGACTTGCGTTGCGCACTGAGACTATCTGTCCCGACACAGGCGCAACATGCTTCATTGACGAACTGCACGCCAAAAGCCTAAAAACAGCCTTCCCAGACACTGAAGTTCTTACCAATACCGAGTACCTTCAAAAAAACGAGCAAATTGCCAATGAAGTAGTTGCTGCAGCCATCACAACACGACCCGAGCTATTCGCTCGATTCGTCACAAGTAACGGCACAATTAGAAAGGATGGCGCTTTTGCCGAATCAATTACTTCGGTTGGTATATTGCAACTAAATGATGACCCGCGTCGCGAGGCAGGCATATTATTGCCTAACGAAGTTGATATTGTCATCAATTTTGTTATTGAAGCACTCAAAAGCGAGCACGACACCATCATTCATTTGTCTGGTCCTGACATGCAACAATACATTAAAGACTCAAATATGCGCAGGACTCTGAACCAGCTTTACCAAGCTGTCCGCTCGACTGCCAGTTTTGGCTCTAAACTACCTGCCGAACTTAGCGTAAAACTCGTACCAGCAAATTGTGCAGCATTCGTAACAATTCCTGGCAGACTCGACAAAATGGCAAAGATATTTACCGTCAAAAAAGCACAGGCGGACATTAAAGTAGAGAGGAATACCTTTTTCAAATCCCCAGCTGCCCGCGACGATAGCATAAAAGCAGCCTTCTTAAAAGATGCGCAGCTTCAAAATAAAGCTTTAGGTACTGAACTGGCGGAGGTTGCAATGGAAACAGACGAGCTATTTATCGGCCCGCGCGAAGCACCATACATAAGCCAATACGACTTACTCGATCAAGGCGATATCGCTATGCCAGCTGAAAATATGCAATGGCCCATGACAGAACTCGGCATTCTATTAAAGAATCTCAGAAAACTAAGAGGTGATTCACCATGAGAAAGCCAGTGATAGGTATCCTTGGCGGCATGGGGCCACGAGCAACAGTAGAGTTTGAACAGCGACTAATCAGCCGTTTTGCTGGTAATGACCAGGCCATACCTATGGTCATCACCATTAATGACGGCTCTATTCCAGATCGAACAGAATTCTTGACCAAGAACGGTGTCGACCCTATCCCAAGAATGGTAGAGAACGCCAAAACACTGTTGCAGCTGGGGGCTACAGTTATTTGTATGCCGTGCAACACAGCGCATGCATCAAGGATAATAGGGCGCTTACAGGGACACGTGCCATTGCCGCTTATTGATATGCCAAGTGCAGCACTACTCCAAGCAACTGAAATGGGCGCTACAAAGGTGCTTATTCTCGGGACGGACGGCACAAAGACAGCAGGCGTATTCGAACAAAGAGCGCGCACAGTAGAATGCATCTACCCAAACACATCAGGGCAATCACTGCTGATGCGCATTATTGCAAGAATCAAACGACAAGAAGCCATACCTGCCGGAGAAATCAGTGCGCTTAAAGAACTGGTACTTACCACCGGCGCAGACGTAGCCATTTTGGCATGCACAGAACTAAGCTTGCTTAAACACCAGCTTTCTGGCTGCGTTATTCTTGATTCGATTGACGCTTTGGCCACGCAGTGCCACAGGTGGATACAAACCAGCTATACTACATTAAAAGGAGACAACCATGACACCCGATATGCACACAATCAAAGAAGTTCAGTTACCGGTCGGCGACGGCCACGAGCTGTATGTTCAGTTGTGGGGTAAAAAATCAGCCCATACGACATTTATCTACCTACATGGTGGTCCAGGCAGTGGCTGTCACGATGGCCATAAGGCATACTTTGATCCTGCAAAGCATCAGGTCATATTTTTCGACCAGCGGGGATGCGGCAAAAGCATGCCTTATGGCTCCCTAAAAAACAACACAACTCAAGATCTTGTGCGTGACATAACCAAGGTTGCCAACCACTTTGGAGTAGAGAGCTTTGTCCTAGTCGGCAGATCCTGGGGGTCGTGCCTGGCATTAGCGTATGCATTAGTCAATCCGACAAAGGTAAGCGCCATGGTGATTGGCGGTATATTTACTGGTTCGCAATCTGAAATAGATTTTATTGAACATGGCGAATTTAAAGCGTTTTTTCCAGAAGCATGGGAAGCGTTCCTCGAAAGAACTCCTGAGAAGTACCGTGATAATCCTGCAAAATATCATCAGAAGCGTATGTTTGGAGGGGATGAAAAAGCAGCTCTCGAGTCTGCATATGCATTTGCGGAGCTCGAGGGCTCACTAGTGCGATTAGATGACCGTCATGCCGAACAAGACAAAACAACATTCGATCCGGTAAGCACAAAGATCGAAATTCACTACACAGCGAACAGATGTTTCATGGAAGATGAGTATATTTTTACAAATGCATCCAAGCTTAATATGCCAGTAAAAATTATTCAGGGCCGCTATGATGCTGTATGCAAGCCAGCCGCAGCTTACAGACTACATTCCGTGCTACCAAACAGTCAGATTACATGGACTATCGCAGGTCACTCCAGCAGTGACCGCGCTAACTTTGACGTCACCAAAGCACTGATTGAAGCAATGGGCAATGCGTAAAGTAGTTACATTATTGTTTTTAGTGAAAAATGACGAGATTCTTCTCGCCATGAAAAAACGCGGTTTTGGCAAGGGTAAATGGAACGGTGCAGGCGGTAAAGTGGAGCCAAACGAGACTATCGAGCAGGCCATGTTGCGTGAAACTGCAGAAGAAATCTGTGTTACGCCAACTGAGTATGTGAAGGTTGCTGTTAATACGTTTCTAATGCCCGGGGCAGATGACATTGAGTGTCACACTTACGTTGCTCGCTCGTGGGAGGGTGAACCGACAGAAACCGAAGAAATGGCACCGAAATGGTTCAAACAAACCAACATTCCATACGAAAATATGTGGCAGGATGATACCTTTTGGCTGCCAGCTGTCCTAAGCGGCAAAAAGCTCAAAACACGCTTCATTTTTGATGAACATGATAACATGCTCACCGCCAACCTTACACTTGTTGACAGTTTGGAGTAAACTACAAGCATGACAGAGGTGACTAAACGACCATTCGCGGTTTTTGATATTGACGGGACACTTATTCGTTGGCAACTATACCATGCTATCGGCGATGGACTTGCGAAAGCTGGCTTAATCCAACCTGATTCGTTTGCAAAAGTTCGCGACGCCCGTATGGTTTGGAAACGTCGCGAACACGAAACGTCGTTTCATGATTACGAGCTTGAAATTATTAAAGCTTACGATGCAGCAATCACTAACATATCTGTGGCCGATTGGCAGCGTGTGGCAGAGCAGGTGTTTGACGAATATAAAGACCAGACTTACACCTACACACGCGATCTTATTCTAGAGTTAAAAGCACAAAATTATTTACTCTTCGCCATTTCGGCATCGCAGCGCGAAATTATCGGAATGCTGGCAAAATATTATGGTTTTGATGATTGGGGTGGCTCTGAATACAAGAGTACAAATGGGCGTTATAACGGCCAGAAATACATTCTAAAAGGCGAAGAAAAACCAAAGTATTTACGTGAGCTCATCCAAAAACACGGCGCTACTACAGACGATAGTATTGGCGTGGGCGACAGCGATGGCGACATTGTTATGCTGAATGAAGTTGAAAGTCCAATTGCGTTTAACCCTAATAAACCCTTGTTTGAGCACGCAAAAACCCAGAACTGGAAAATCGTCTTAGAACGCAAGAATG
>CAZGQU010000046.1:0-3161 GCA_964527845.1 uncultured Candidatus Saccharibacteria bacterium
AATTATATACGGGAAGTTGCCTGTTGCTGCAAAATTGCTCTATATAAAGTGGCAAATCAATAATTTGCCGAGGGATTTCTGCCCATCATATTACGGGCGACTACCTTGACTAGCGACAAATAATGCGACAAAACAGGGTGCTTTACAACTTTGTTTGCGCCGCTGTATGCATCTACAACCATTACATGCGGTGCATATACGGGCTTCGGGCGGTTATTTTCTAGATCGTTTGTAAGGTGCAAGAAAGCCTGCACCGCGGCCGTGCCTGCTGCAATTGCGACGCCAGGCGCTACCGATGGCGCAGATTTTTCGCCTTTTGCGACCTTTTCAAACACTTTCATGTCCACATAAGGCGGAACATACGCAACCCAACGGCTTAACGGAACGTCCTTAGTTGCTATTTCTTCCAGAGAATCCCGCTCACTCAGGCCTAAGAATTTTTCAAAACTTTTGCCCTTAGGGTTAAACGACGTAACTGTCGCTCCAAAGCCAACGTTCATAGCCATGAGAACAGGAATATCACGCTTTCTGGCAGCGCGTGCAAGCATAACTCCTAGTGAAGGCAGCGTGAACTCCGTCTCGTCAATCACAAGTTGTGCACCCTTAGCAAATTTATCAACATTACCTTCGGTAATACCTTCGGTGTAGGTTACGACTTTGATGCCAGGATTAATGGCATGGACATAGTCTGCAACAGCTGTCGCTTTGTTTGTGCCTACCGTCTCCTGGGTGCAACACGCTTGCCGGTTGAGGTTTTCGGCTTCAAAGGGGTCAGGGTCTGCCAAACGCAACTCACCCACGCCCATACGCGCCAGCTGGATAGCGAGCATGCCGCCATCACCACCCGCCCCCGCAATTGATACAGCGGAGTTGCTTAACCGTTCTTGCTCTACGTCAGATATAAAGCCTAAGTTTCTAGAAAATTCTGGGGCGCTCGCCGATAGCATATATTTAGCTCCTATTGTTCAATGGGGCGCAGGAATAACTCGTCGTAATACCCCAGACCGTCATTTTGGTGAACGGTTTTAAAGTATGGTGTTATCCGCAGCTTGCCATCATGATCATTTGCGGCCGCGGCCATGATTTCATTCGGATCAAACCGAAGCGCCACATTGACAGTATTATTATATTCCGGGATCTCTTTTGGCTCGCCAATAACTTCAAGCGGCAAACCAGCTATCTCAAATAATCTGTGCAATGGCTCCTCTACGACGGCGTAGATTGGCTGGTTGTCATGTTTGACAGCTTGCGCCACGACCGCACGGATTAAGCCCAGCGCAGCCGCATGTTGCCGCATGCGATTTTCATGTCGTGATATATATCTCGATGCTTCAACAGCATTTACCGGTGCATCTTCTGATGCAAATGCTTCAGGGAATAGCCTCTCTATGGGCAGCTTATCGGCCTCGTCTCGTTTGATAATTGCTCGCATGCCGCCTATGACACGCGTGGAATCACCGCAATTTTCGATAACACCAAAATGACGCGAACGTGCATCGTCGGCATCACTTTCGGTTCCATCAATCCGGCGTGCAGACGCCGGCAAAAATCCCATTTCATCAATGTACACATTGGCGCGCAACACTAGTGCCGCCCGCAATTCATCTTCCATATTCACCACTTCTGGTGTTGCAAGAAGTCCGATATAACATGCTGCTGCTTCGCGTCCAATAAACAGATGGCGCTCGTGCAGTTCTGTAGTAGCGGCTGTGTTCACAGCCTGTAATTCATGCATTGCTGACATCTTTCTATTGTAACATATTTGATAGAGATTGTCAATATCATGTAAAAAGGACACCGGTAACGTTGTCTTTGTTACTCAGCGTCCGGCATGCCAAGAATTGCAATCTTATCAGAAGATACGCTTATGTTTATACTACACCTGGCTTGGGCATGCAAATTAGGCCTGGCAGCCCGCTTGTGCCTGCGGCGGCAAATGCTACACTGTAATCATGACTAAAATTGCGATTATTGAAGATGATCAAGCGATTTCTCAGATGTATCGCATTAAGTTCGAAGCCGAAGGCTACGATGTCGGTACGGCCGAAAACGGCAAGTTAGGCCTGGAGCTTATTAAAAGCTTGAAGCCCGATATTATATTACTCGATGTCATGATGCCAGAGATGAACGGTGATGAAATGCTGGAGAAGCTTCGTCAAACTCCGTTTGGCAAACATCTGAAAGTTGTCGTATTAACCAATATGGGCGAGCAAGAGTTGTCTCCGAAAATCCGCGAACTGGACGTTAGCGCTGTTATTCTAAAAGCTGATATGACCCCAAGACAGGTCGCTGACCTGGTAAAAAAACAGCTTGAAACCGCATGAATATCGCAATCCTAGGTTTTGACACAGAGGGTTGGGCAAGCTACGAGTATTTTCGGGACCAGGGACACGATATAACAATTTGTGATAAAAATGCCTCTGTTAAAGCGCCTGATGGCGTATCGTCGCAGCTTGGTGATGCATATTTGGAAAACCTTGATCGGTTTGATTTACTCATCCGTACTCCAGGTTTGCATCCTCAAGCAATAATCGACGCTAACAACCCGGATATTTTAAGCAAGGTTACCTCTGGTACTAACGAATTTTTCCGTATCACTCCCACTAAAAATATCGTTGGCGTTACTGGCACAAAAGGTAAAGGCACGACCAGCACGTTGATTGCCAAGATGCTTGAAGCCAGCGGCAAGCGCGTACACTTAGGCGGAAATATTGGCGTGCCCGCGCTTGAGCTCCTGAAGCAAGATATTCAACCAGACGACTGGGTCGTGTTAGAGCTTTCCAGCTTTCAGCTGATCGACCTCAAATACTCACCACATATTGCGGTCTGCATTATGGTAGTGCCAGAGCATCAGGATTGGCACAAGGATGTAGAAGAATATTACGCGGCCAAGACTCAGCTATTTGCCCATCAAGAGCCCGAGGATATTGCCATATATTACGCAGAAAACCAGGTTTCCAAGCGTATCGCAGGGGCGGGTGATGGCCAAAAGATTCCCTACTTTGCGCAACCAGGTGCCATTGTTGATAACGGAGTTATTAGCATAAACGGCCAAGAAATCTGCAAAACAGAGGAGCTAAAGCTCCTCGGACAACACAACTGGCAAAATGCCTGCGCAGCCATCACTGCTGTTTGGCAACTCATCCAAGCTATTCCTGCCA
>CAZGQU010000046.1:3171-5926 GCA_964527845.1 uncultured Candidatus Saccharibacteria bacterium
CCATTCGACAAGCGGCAACTAGTTTCACGGGCCTGGCATTCCGTATTGAATTCCGGCGCGAAGTGCATGGCGTGCGCTATTACAACGATTCTTTCGCGGCAGCACCACCAGCACCGATTGCCGCTATCGAAGCAATCGCCGAGCCCAAAGTTATGATCCTGGGCGGTTTCGATCGACAGCTTGGTCTAACGTCGCTCGCTAAAGCCATGCAGGCCCACCGAGACGACATTCGTCATGTTTTACTTATCGGTGCGGCCGCAGAGCGACTTGCACATACATTAAAAGACAGCGGATTTACTAATTATTCTGTCTCGTCAGCCAAGGACATGCAAAGTATCGTGCGGGAGGCAACCGACTTTGCGCACCCAGGTGACGCAGTGATACTATCGCCGGGCTTTCCAAGTTTTGATATGTTCAAGAACTTTGAAGAACGTGGCAATAAGTTCAATGAGGCGGTGGAGGCACTTGCATCATGAAGTACAGCCAATTTATTTTTGACCACTACATATTTGATCCGGCAGAAAAACGCTTAAGCCTACATTACGAAATAGATGACGCTTATAAGTTTACCGAGACATACCGTTTTGACTTTGATTTTTGCGACTATAATTCAGCCGCCCTCGATAGAGCTTGTCAGCTGTTATTTTTTATGGCAGGCATTTCATACTACAAGACCTTCCTTCCTCCTGAGATTGTCGTAAAACAAGGACAGATCGACGCTGAAATTGCGCAGTTCTTGAATAAAACATATCAAAAGGGATTGGGCGAGTTCTTTTATGTTAATAAACTGGACCCTAAAACCCCTGTTAACTTCCCTACTAACAGCGAAAGATTAGAGCCAATTGCCACTTCTAACAGTAGCGGGAAGCTTGTCGGCATTGGAGGTGGCAAGGATTCTTTGGTGAGCGTTGAGTTACTACGAAAGGCCGGTCAAGCATTTAGCACATGGAGCCTGAATCATCGCCCGCAGCTCACGCCATTAGTAGAACGGATTGGCAGCGAGCACTATTGGATAGAACGATCTTGGGACAAGCAGTTACTCTCTCTCAAGGACAGCCCTGAAGCATACAACGGACACGTGCCAATCTCAGCCATATTCGCATGCGTTGGAACGGTCGTGGGCATCCTCACTGGTAAGCAAGAACTTATCGTGTCTAATGAGAATTCCGCAAACGAAGCCACGCTTACCTACCAGGGCGTCGATATCAATCATCAGTATTCAAAATCGTTGGAATTCGAGAAAGATTATCAAGCTATCCTTGCCCATAACCTTGACGACACGCAACAATATTACTCTCTTTTGCGGCCATTCAGCGAGCTACGAATTGCAGAGCTTTTCGCAGAGTACGGCTTTGAAAAATACAAAGATGTCTTCAGCTCGTGCAACCGTGCATTCACACACGGCAGCGATCATATGTTTTGGGACGGCACATGTCCGAAGTGTGCCTTTGTATTTTTAGTACTGACTCCGTTTGTAAGTCGCGAAGCTATTGAATCTCTTTTTGGAAGCAAAAACTTATTGCTCGATCCATCACTTGAAGCAACGTATAGGCAATTACTAGGAATTGAGGGTGATAAGCCCCTGGAGTGCGTTGGTGAGGTCAAAGAATCCCGAGCCGCAATGCGACAGGCTCAAGCTATATACCCAGAACTTAAAGACAAGTATCAATTCGAACTCCCGTCAGATTATGATTACAGAGCACTAGCAACCGATGCGATGCCCAAAGAGATAAAAGAAGTTTTTGTTACTCAGCTTGCTGCAATTCTGTCGTCTGCCTAGCTGCGCGGATGACGTTGTCGAACAAGGCGCAGACAGTGAGCGGCCCAACGCCGCCTTTTGTGGGTGTAATTGTTAGATCGTCACGTTCGTAAACTTCCGGCGCGACATCACCAACAGTTTTGCCGTCCTCGCTTGCCACGCCCGCGTCTACCACTACTGCACCAGGTTTAATCATGTCCGAATATAAAATTGCTGGGCTACCTGTAGCAGTAATGATAACATCAGCTGCAAGCGTTTCTGCCTTCAAGTCTGTCGTTTGGCGATCAGCTACTGTAACATCAATGCCAGAGCTACCTAGCATCTTTTCAAGCGGCGCTCCAACCAGCTTACCGCGACCAATCAGCAGCACTTTTTTGCCTTGTAAATCTATATTGTAGCCTGCTAGAAGCCACATAATAGCCATTGGTGTGGCAGCATCGTATATTGCTTGCTTACCGAGCGCATCAACATCTTTTCCTGGTGTCACTACATTAACTAATTCGTCTGTTTGTAAAGTATCTTCAAGTGGGAGCTGCACAATAATGCCGTGCACAGAAGCGTCGGCATTAAGCTGCTTAATCGTTTCAGTTGCCGATGACTGTGGAATGTTATGAATATCAACATCAATCAAGATATCCGTACCATATTGCTTTTTGAGCCGCACATAAGTATTGATAACCGGATCATCTTTTACTTGTATAATAGCCAGCTTTGGAAACACATTATTTGCCTGTCGCAACGCACGAACCTGTTTTGCCTGTCGCTCTTTTATATATGATGCCAGCTCTGCGCCGTTGAGAATTTTCACTCCTTGATTATATCACCACCCCTTAGAAAACTTGCGATATCAATAACGCATTATGCTAGCGTGTCGACGATCATAACAATAAAACAGACAGTTGCCAAAACAGGGGTAATTTGTTAAAATAACCTGGTTAGAAACGGGCCATTAGCTCAGCCGGTTAGAGCACCTGCCTCTTAAGCAGGGTGTCCTGG
>CAZGQU010000047.1:0-5536 GCA_964527845.1 uncultured Candidatus Saccharibacteria bacterium
CATTAAAACGAGATTTCCCGTTTGTACGTAAAAGATCAGATATATAGCGTCATCCGACTAACGCACAAGACTGCGCCATATATTTGGGCCTTTATGTACAAATTGCTCTCGAGAAAGGTATACCAAAGTGGCAACATGTACTCATGCCAATAAAATATTTCGTAAGCGAGCATACCAATTGAGTGATGCAGCACAACCATCGGTTGAACAAAACGTACCAATAAGGTACGTTGCGGAGCCGTATGTTTGTGCTGCGCGCTCAATTGGTAGCGCAGTAGAAAGGAGTTTGTTGGTATGAGTACTATAAACCCTTTCGGTAAAGAAATTATAAAAGTAGAAACAGAGTTAGCGGGCAAAACGCTGAGCTTAGAGGTTGGTCGCGTGGGCTTCCGTACCAGCGCCAGTGTGATTACGCGTTACGGCGATACGGTGGTGCTCGGTACAGCTATGGTGAAGCAGCAAAGTGTTCAAGGCATGGATTATTTCCCCTTGAGCATCGACTATGAAGAAAAATTTTATGCAGCTGGCAAAATCAGCGGCAGCCGATTCATTAAGCGCGAAGGTCGTCCATCCGACGAAGCGATTCTCATTAGCCGTTTAATTGACCGACCAATCCGCCCGCTGTGGCCAAAAGGCTATCGCCAAGAAGTCCAAGGTGTCGCAACAGTACTCAGTATGGACCCGAGCTTCCGCCCGGATATGATTGCAATGATTGCCATGAGCGCCGCATTTATGTTGACAGGCGCGCCGTTTGACGGCCCAGTAGCAGGCCTACGTATAGGTTTAGTTGATGGTAAGTTCAGAGCGTTTGCAAGCACTGAAGAGCTCGAAAAGGGTGACCTTGATTTGGTTGTTGCAGGCACCAAAGACGCCATTATGATGGTTGAAGCTGGCGCAAACGAAGTAAGTGAAGAGCAAATTGCCGACGCATTGCAGTTTGCACACGATGCCATGCAGCCGGCTATTAGCTTGCAGCAAAAGTTGGTTGAAAAAGTTGGCGTCACACCTATGGAATATGAACTGGTAAAACCCAATGATGAAATTCAGGCTAAAGTTGACAAATGGGTCGAGGGTAAGATGGGTACTGCGCTGCGCGCAGCATATCCAGAGCGCAACGAATTGGTGGCCGATTTGCGTACTGCGTTCCACGAAGATTTTGAGCTCAAGCACGGCGAAGCGTATGCAGAGCTCAAGCCAGAATATGACGAAGCCTTTACGATGGCACTTCACAAAGATGTGCGCAAGGGTATTGTCGAAGAGGGAATTCGTCCCGATGGTCGTAAGCTGACTGAAATCCGCCCACTTTCGAGCGAAATTGGCTTGCTGCCGCGTGCACATGGTTCGAGTATATTTACCCGGGGTATGACCCAGGCGCTGAACATTACCACGCTGGCCCCACTGAGTTATGCGCAAATGCTTGACACTATGGAGCGCAATGATGTCGAAAAGCGCTACATGCACCACTATAATGCACCTGGATATACTGTTGGTGAAGTTCGCCGACTTGGCAGCCCGGGTCGTCGCGAAATCGGCCACTCTGCACTCGCAGAGCGCGCATTACTACCAGTTATCCCAGATGAAGCCGAGTTTCCATATACCGTTCGCAGCGTGACAGAAATTATGAGCCAAAACGGTTCAACCAGTATGGCTGCGACTTGCGCTAGCTGTTTGAGCCTCATGGACGCCGGCGTACCGCTTAAGGCACCAGTCAGCGGTATTGCTATGGGACTAATGCTAGATGGTGACAAAACCTACATATTAAGTGATATTGCAGACGCCGAAGACTTTGCTGGCGACATGGACTTTAAGGTAACTGGAACCGCCAAGGGTATTACGGCACTACAGATGGATATGAAAGTTCATGGCTTGCCCGTAACCACGCTGAAAGAGGCGCTTTTGCAGGGCAAAGAAGGCCGCGCATTTATTTTGGATCACATGCTAACAACGCTTGCTGCGCCACGCGACAAACTGAGCCCGTATGCACCACGCGTTGAGTCAATTACGATTCATCCAGATAAAATCCGTGAAGTTATCGGTAAAGGCGGCGAGACTATCCAAAAGATTGTAGCTGAAACTGGCGCCCAAATTGATATTAAAGACGACGGTACGGTTATGATTGCGAGCCCGGATGGTGCTAGCATCGAAGCTGCGAAGCAGTGGATTAGTACGATTGTTGCCGAGCCCGAAGTAGGTAAAATTTACGAAGATGTGCCAGTTGTGAGTGTTATGGATTTTGGCGCATTCGTACAGATTTTGCCTGGCAAAGATGGCCTGGTACATGTAAGTGAAATGAGCGAGGAGCGCGTCAACAAGCCAAGTGATGTCGTTAGTG
Source organism: uncultured Candidatus Saccharibacteria bacterium (assembly GCA_964527845.1). Classification (GTDB taxonomy): domain Bacteria; phylum Patescibacteriota; class Saccharimonadia; order Saccharimonadales; family UBA4665; genus CAZGQU01. Next base: position 2,333 of record CAZGQU010000047.1, read on the forward strand.
AAGGTGACAAAGTAACTGTAAAATTGGTCGCAATCGACGATCGCGGACGGCTCCAGCTTTCCATGAAGGCCGTTGCCCGGGAGCAAAAAGGAAAAAAGTAAGTGAACAAGCAAGTGCAGCTTGAGCAAATTAAGGCAGATATTTTGAAAGAGAATATCTGCTCAGATTTGGCCAAGCAGGCCACGAACCTTGTGATGGGAGACGGTAACGCAGATGCAGACATTGTCTTTATCGGCGAAGCTCCAGGCAAGAATGAGGATGCGCAAGGATTACCATTCGTCGGTGCGGCGGGCAAATTCTTAAACGAAATGCTCGAAAGTATTGGCTTGGAGCGTAAGGATGTTTACATCACGAATATCGTAAAGTACCGACCGCCCAATAATCGCGATCCGCTGCCAGATGAGAAAAAAGCATTTTGGCCGTACTTGCTGCGCCAACTTAGCGTCATTGAACCGAAAATTGTCGTGACGCTTGGCAGGCACAGCATGGAATATTTCTTGCCTGATCAAAAAATTTCTGCAATTCATGGTCAGCCAAAACGCATCAAATTGCAGCGTAGCGGAGAAGCAGTAAGTGTAGTGATCTTGCCGCTTTTCCACCCAGCTGCCGCTCTCTATAACGGCGGTATGCGACAGATGCTAATCGACGATTTCAGCAACATCCCAGAAATTATTGAGCAAATTACTAAGAACTAATACGAAATGTCTAAACAGAAAGGACATACTATGAACCAAAACAATAGAAATAATACGAAGCCAAGGCCAAACCGAAATGGTGGTCAACAAAATCAAAGAAGCCAGAACAAAAATGGCAACGGCAAACCTGCCAGTAAGGTTTCACGCGGCGCAGCCGTACGAGCGCAAAAGCGTTCGCAGATGGATGCCCAAAAAATTGCCAACCAATACTCAGCCGCAAATCCTGAAGTAGTGGCTCAGGCTAGAAAACGGGCAAACTTTATCGACGAAAGTCCGCGTTTGAAAGTAATCGGCCTGGGCGGCATGGACGGCGGCGGCTCGAAGAACATGATGTTGGTCGAATATATGGACGACGCAATTGTTATCGATGCCGGCAACGACCTCGGCGTTGACTTGCCAGGCATTAATTATGGCATTGCCGACACTACATATTTAGAAAGCATCAAGCACAAATTACGGGCGTACGTGATTACCCACGGACACTTAGATCATATTGGTGGTTTGCCACATATTGTGCCGCTATTTCCAGCACCAATTTACGGTTCAAAATTCACTATCGGCCGGGTAGAAGAAATTTTCCAAAACTTTGGCCTGCCAATGCCTGATGGCTTTGAGCTTAAGACTGTCATGATGAACGAAAACACACATGAGCGTCTTAAGATTGGCCAATTTTTTGTAGAACTTGTGCGGATTACGCACTCGATTCCAGGCAGTACAATGGTGGTGGTAGACACGCCAGTTGGACGGATTGTTAACACGGGCGACTTCCGGCTTGACCCAAACCCGCTCGATCACGAGCGCAGTGATACCGACCGCCTGAAAGAGATCGGAAACGAAGGTGTTCTTGCGCTCTTCAGCGAGAGTACCTCCACTGAGCGCCCTGGACGCACGCCGTCGGAAAGCACAATTGAACAGAGCTTCGTCGACATCATGGATCGTGCGCCAGGCAGGATTTTCGTCGCAATTTTTAGCACCAACATTAACCGCATTCAGATGATTATCAATGCGGCAGTGCATCACAATAAAAAAATTGCGCTCGACGGCCGTAGCATGATGAGTACACTTGAAATGGCAGTTCGCCACGGCTTTGTACGTGTGCCGAAAGGCACGTTTGTGCCAATCGCTGCTGTACCGGGCATGAAAGACAACGAAGTAGTTGTGGTATGTACCGGTGGACAGGGCGAGCCAAGCAGCGCTTTGCAACGCATGGCAGCTGGTGAGCACAGGCATGTCAAACTCAAAGAGCAAGACACGGTGGTGCTATCAAGCACGCCAATCCCTGAAACCGGTAACGATGCGCTTATTGGCAACATGGTAGACGACATGATGCGCCGTGGCGTGCACGTCTTTCAGCATATGACTCACGATATCGACGGCGTCGGTCCATTGCACGTCTCAGGCCATGCCAGTATGGACGAATACGGTGACATTGTTGATATGCTCAAGCCGAAATTCTTCATCCCGATTTATGGCTCGTTCCGGAGCAAACAGCGTCACATCGAAATTGCAATTACCCGCGGCATGCCACGTAAAAATACGGTTAATGCCGAAAACGGCCAGGTGATTGCGTTCACGTCGGACAAGATGGAAATTGCCGGTGAAGTACCGCACGGTACGATACTGGTCGACCAAACGGGCACCATTGTAAACAACGTGGTGGTAAAAGACCGCGTCCTCTTAAGCGAAGAAGGCTTAGTAGCAGTGGTATTAACGGTAGATAAAAAGGCTGGCACTCTCATGACTAGCCCGGATATCATCAGTCGCGGCTTCATCTATATGCGCGACAACGAAGAAATCATGAACGGTCTACGAAACGAACTGCGCCGAGCCACCCAGCAGCGCTTCAAGCGCATTGATCTTGACCGGTTCAAGGCTGAACTGAAAGATCATGTGACGCACTATTTGTTCGAGCATACCCAGCGCAGTCCAATTGTCATTCCAGTCGTGAATGTGATTGGTGGCAAGGGTGAGGTCAAAACGTCGTCGGGCGGCCGGACTAAAACTGCCGAACAAGTGGCGGCTGAGCAACAAAAACGCTTCCAAGAGCTCCGCGAACGCCTGCTCACCCAAGATTCTCGCGTGGACTAGAAAATATGTTACGCGTCTTGGTGAAACACCAGTGACAATGCTTCTTTCGTACTGGCATGCGGCAAATGATGAGGCGCTATGCCGTGATCTGTGAACAACTGAGAGGCTGGTTCGTCGTATAAGATTTTGCCGTCAAGCACTGTGCCGCCTAGCTTTTCCATGACACTGGTGTTAATTTTACTTAAGTAATCCTCGCAAGTAACTTTGTGTGGGCGACTACCTATTGCAACTATACGGGGGCCAGGGCCATGCTCAGCATCCTCAAACAAGCGCGCCACGACTGACTCGGCTATTCTATTAGTGTGCTGTTTTAGTTTTTCTTTTCTGCGGCTGTTAGCTAGGATATTCATAGCCGGATTTTACTGCGAAATAATTGACAGAGCAAGTTAAAAATATGATTACTAAATAATCACATGTACAT
>CAZGQU010000048.1:0-3029 GCA_964527845.1 uncultured Candidatus Saccharibacteria bacterium
AGTTAGTGCAGTAGCACCTTTGTGTTCCCGAATAAATACTCGAAACCTACCCGCCTCATCTGTTGGTTCTACGCCTTCTATATGCTCTACTGGGAATTCTGTCCTATCGTCTTCATATGATAGTTCACTCACGAGGTGTGGCTTTTCTTTGTAAAAGCGCCTGGCGTCCTCTATCGCATCCGGCAACCGATTAGCAATCGCGTCAGATATATCACCAGGATGCTCTACAGCACACCATTCGTTAGGAGCAGATTCACTCATCTTAGACCTTTTTTACTTGAAGAGCGTCGAGTTCGACTGGCGTTTCGCGACCAAACATGTTTACAAGCACCTTCAGTTTGCCTTTTGCAGCATCAATTTCGTTTATAGAGCCGTCAAAGCCTTTGAATGGGCCGTCGGTAATGTTAACAAATTCGCCGATTGCATAGTCAATCTTATGTTTTGGCTCTTCGCGGCCCATACGCTTCATAATCTTCTCGATTTCATCGTCGCCAACCGGTGTAGGTTCGGTGCCTGTGCCGACAAATCCTGTCACACTTGGCGTGTTACGAACAATATACCAAGCGTCTTCGCTCATCTTCATCTGTACTAATACGTAGCCTTGGAAAATCCGCTTTTCAACAACTTTTCGCTTACCGTTTTTTACTTCAATCATTTTTTCTTTTGGCACGAGTGCTTGAAAGATTTTGTCTTTCATATCCAAGCTATCCGCGCGCTGACGGATAGATTCGGCTACTTTTTCTTCGTAGCCGCTATAGGTATGGATAGCATACCATTGCTTTTGTGAATCGTAACGTTTACTCATTTTCCTAATAACACCTCTCTAAATGCTTTTTCAAATACAAAGTCCAGACCCGCGATAAATAAGCCAAAGGCAATTGCAAATACTGTGACGGCGAATGTCAAGCGCCACGTCAGTCGACGATCAGGCCAAACAACGAGCCGAAGCTCTTTGAATGAGTTTTTAAAGTAAGAGATAAGCAAGATTTTGCTCAATATTCGGCCGATAAACCGAACTGGCGCAAAATGTTTTCTGGCGACAATCTTACTGACCACTTTACCGAACGTACTATCATGCACAGCATGCGCAACACGAGTAATAAATTGTCCGATAGCACGGAATGGCATCAAAAGTACGCTTGCAACGGTTGCGCGTTTTGGTGTTGCTGGACCCTTGGCGGCTTGTTCGCGCAAGGTGGGAGCCGTGCGGAATTTGCGTCGGGGTTTTTGCGGCTTTTTGGCAGTCGCCATTACTCCTCCTAATTAAAAAAGCCTACTAAGATTAGTAGGTCTTCTGTTGTCAAGCATACTTCAGGCGACCTCTTAAGTCAATACATTTTTTATGACTTAGTGATTTTGCTTTCCAACTGTAATACACGTATAGTGACAATTATGACGCTTGTGGTTTGGCTATTTGCTGTACAGCTAGTAATTGCCGGAATTCTCTATGCGCGTCCAGTGTGGCAAGTAAAAAGCCTGAGGATTGGATTAAGTTTAGTTTCGTTTGTTCTTTTAGTGGCCCTGGCTGTTGCGCTTTGTGTTCTTTATCCAAGCTGGTGGAGTGCTTTTGCGGTAGTTATTATCCTGTATCGTTGCCTTAACGGATTGAGAATTATTAAAGGCCGGATGAACCTGAGATATATTTTGAGGCAAAGTATCCGTAGCGACAGCATATTGATCGTGGCAGAAATTGGTTTTATTTGTCTCGCGCTTACACTCACAGATATATCAAGCTCGGGCCGATTATGGATTGCTGTTATCGCCGGCATACAAGCAATGGCAGGAGTCCTTCTACTCATAAATACCACGCGCATGCTAAAGCGTACCCGTTATGTGGCAGCAAACGACAATGACATAGGCAGTCAGCAGTCTACAGTATCGGTGTGTATTCCTGCGCGCAATGAAACAACTGATCTTGAAGAATGCCTGAAATCAGTCCTCGCAAGCGATTACCCGAAGTTAGAGGTGATCGTGTATGATGATTGTTCTCAAACTCGCCGTACACCGGAAATAATCCGTAAATTTGCACATGATGGTGTACGGTTTATTCAAGGGATGGTACCGCATGATGATTGGCTGGCAAAAAACGCAGCTTATGACAAGTTGCAGAAAGAAGCCAGCGGAGAGATTTTGCTGTTTTGCGGCGTGGATGTCCGTTTCCAGCCAGAAACAATCAGGCAACTTGTCTCATTAATGAGCGCCAGGAGCAAACGCATGGTAAGCATCTTGCCACTTCGAGAATATCGCACGAGATTTGAGTATTCCCTTATTCAAACGGTACGTTATTTGTGGGAACTAACGCCACCCCGCCGCTTATTCAACCGTCCGCCGGTACTGAGTAGTTGCTGGCTAATACGCCGCCGGGATCTCGCTGCAGCTGGCGGATTTGCAGCTGTAAAAAATACGATTACTCCAGAAGCGCATTTCGCCCGTTCTGTCATTAGGCACGATGGCTACAGTTTTGTACGTGCCGACGAGGCGCTCGGCCTTACATCAGTAAAAAGCTTCTCGGCACAACGAGCTACAGCGGTACGTACCCGTTACCCAGCGTTGCATCGTAAACTAGAGATGCTACCACTGATAGCTACACTAGAGTTATTCTTGCTTGTTGGTCCATTGGTATTGTTTACGTATGGATTTTTAACGTATGCCCTCGGCTTAACCATAGTAGCGGCCACAGCCTGCTTGTGCGTATTCTTAACGTACGCAATCGTAACCACGTCCACGAGAACAACATCCGTGTATCTCTTACCGATTATGGCACTACCAACTATACTTAGCGACATAATTCTTATGCATGTGTCATTTTATAAATACGAATTTTCAGAAGTCATTTGGAAAGGCCGCAATGTATGCGTGCCAGTCATGGAAGTTATACCGGAGCTCCCGGATATCGACAAGCAACCTACAAATTTGGGAATGTCACAGTAAACGTCGAGCCTTTGTTCATCTCGCTTTTAACGTCTATATCGGCGTGCAGCAGGCGCAAAAGTTTCATCGTTACATATAAACCAAGCCCTGTGCCGTTG
>CAZGQU010000048.1:3039-5475 GCA_964527845.1 uncultured Candidatus Saccharibacteria bacterium
TGTTTTGACGCGTTCGGTAATCTTCAGATCGGAAAAATTTATCAAATATTTTCTCTCGATCAGTTTTGCTGATGCCAATACCACTGTCCTGGACAGCGACTTCAACTCCCTTTGGAACTTTGCGGGCGGTAATACTCACATCGCCTTCATCAGTGTATTTAATGGCGTTTGTGATGAGATTTTGTAGCACCTCGCCTACGTAGAGCTTGCTTGAATTGATAGACTCAAGTGACGGATCTATCTCCAGATGTAATGCTAACTTTTTCCCTGCTGCTGTTTCTTTGTATCCACTATAAAGTTCATTCAAAAGTTCGCGCATATTAATGGGTTCTAATTCGAGAGTTAATTTGCCTCGTTCTGCACGAGAAAGAGTGGAAAGATCGTTAATCATGTCCGACAGAAAGACTATTTGTTCGTGTGCCGCTTTGAGCGCTTTAATAATAAGTGTCCTATCAGTTTTCTTTTGAGCCACAACTAGCGCATTACTAATATTGCCCTCCGATATAGTAATTGGCGTTCGCAGCTCATGGCTTACCACGCTGATAAACTCATCCCGTTCTTCTTCTAGCGATTTCTCCCGTGTAATATCGCGCAACAGGAGCACATACCCATCAATTCCCTTATCATCAGCAGTGTATCCCGCATGGACTGGTGAAACACTAATATATAGAGCAACCTTGCTCCCATCTTGATACTTAAGGGAATAATCCCGACTGGACGTAGCGGTCGTCGCCGTGCGAATAAAGCGCACGATATCAACCGGCTGATTGTTTTCGTCGCATGGTTTCAATAAACGCGTGATCGAGGTGCCCTCAATGCTGCCATTAACATCAAGAATATTAAGCGCCGCACCATTGTAGAGCGCAATGTTTAATTTATTATCTATGGCAACAACGCCATCAGTCATACTGTTAATTAGGCTTGTCAAGCGCTCTTGGTCAACCAAATTCTTGGGTTTGTGCGTCTGGAGCGATTTTGTCATAACCACTATTATGCCATAGCTTGCGATACAAGTATTGGTTGGTAACGTTTCATTTCCCCACGTAACTCGCGGGCGTTTGGCAAGTGCGCCTCAAACTCTTGCCAAAAGGCTGTGCCGTGGTGGAGTTCTTTAGTATGCGCGAGCTCATGCAATATTACGTAGTCAATCAACTCTATCGGCAGCTGCAATAAGAAAATATTAAGCGTAATACGTTTATCCTGATTGCAACTGCCCCAGCGGCTGCGCATTTGTTTTACGACGACTGATGAATATTCATAACCTTCACGCGTAGCAATATTCTCAAGTCGTCGAGGCAGAAATGTCACTGCTTCTTGTCGCAAGGCCCTCAGTGCAGCCCTTTTAGCCGCAGCTTGGATTGCCGGATCAGAAATGTCTCGAGTAGCATGCCTAACAATGACTTCATGTACCGTCACACGTGTTCGGGGCTGCCGAGCAGTAGGATCTTGAATATAACGCAGCGTATGTGCTCGTCCTATCAGCATACCCTCTGGCAGCTCCTGAGGACGTTTCGCCTGCTGTTCCAGCACCCAAACAGTATGTTGGTGTAAAAAACGTTCTGCGGTCTTATACGGCACAAAATAGGGTAATGTTACAACCACCTTGCCGCTTGGATTAAGCTTCAAGCGAATACTTTTACTGCCGCGTCGTTTTTGAAGCGCTACTTCGCCTATTTCATCGTGCCAGATATGTCTGACTGCCATTATCGTACGTTTATATTGCGGCGCGTCATGTCGACACGGCCTGCTTGTGGATTGGGAATAAGATTAATGAGACCTGGCTTTACTACTCTGCTGGATACGTCGTTTGCATGGATAATGCCCTGCCTATACATATGACGCATCACGGTATTGAATTGCGTATTAAACACATGCTTGCCGCTAGTTACTAAATATTCTTCGGCATTTGTCGGATTTTGCATGGCGCTGGCAATTTTTTGGAAGGTCGTCCAATCAGGTCTATAGGCATATTTATCATCTGCTTTGCGCTTGTCGCGTTTAATTGCGCGGTTAAACGCACTTTCAGGATCGATTTGCTGCCATACAAGTACGGGTTCTGCGCCTACTTTAACTGCAAAGCTGCGTAGTTGCCGACGCTGGCTGAAACGCATGGCGTTTAGATCGTACACAACGCTTACGCCAACTTGCAAAAATTCACCAAGCATGTAATCAACAATCTGTAGGACTACTTGGTTTTCTTCCTTGTCGTAACGTGGCTTTTCAAAGAGTTCGTGCCTGATTCGATCAGCTTGAATATGTGCAGCCTGAACACGCTCGCAAAACTGCCTAGCAAAATATGTCTTGCCTGCACCGGGAAATCCGTAAAATAATATTAGGAAGGGTTTACTGGGTGCTATTTTCGCCATACGTAGTTATTGTATAACAGAATTTTCAGATAAAAAAAAAGGTTTTTCAGATGTAAATATGGTAAAATAC
>CAZGQU010000049.1:0-5382 GCA_964527845.1 uncultured Candidatus Saccharibacteria bacterium
GCTAAATCCTTCGCGAAAATTGATAACTGGCGTAGTTTGCGGCGTTCGGGTGGAGGACATCAAAGAACCGACTATGCAGGAGATCCGCTACTTAGATAAACTAATCGACGAACTTGCCAAAGGCAAAACAATGGATAAAATTTTGCGGAAGTAAGTAAACTGTAGTTTATACTATCCGGTTCGGGATATGTATATGGTTGCCGGACCAAATTGCACGTAAGCAGGTAATACTGGTTCGAGTTTTTGTTGCATCTCGACAGCTAGGTGACCTAGGGAGGTTCGCCCGAGGGATACGTGTGGTCGATGAAGTTTTTCGTGGCCGTCCCCAAGACTAAGCTCAGGGGCGACAATATCGCGAACAATTATTCTTTCATCGTGAATACGACCGGGCGCAAAGACTAGCCCAACAAATGGCTCGCTTTTACTGCCAAATAGATTCGTACCAGTAACTGCCGCTGGTTTTGTATCTCTGAAAAGATCGGGATATTGATCTTCAAAAAGCTCAGTCAAAGTTTCTTCGCTATGATCTAGGCCGTTGCGTAGGGGCTGTTGCTTTGTGTCAAAGACAGTCAGAGCTAGCTGGCCATAGGTTTTGCGTTTTGCTTTTCCTGTTCGGACTAAATCATGCCAAACTCGCATTTGCGCACCAAAATCACTCGCATTTTTTACAGGACGAGCTATGCGTATCCGTAGGCCTGACTCCGATTGAGATTGACGGGCTTCCGCTAGACGTCTTCCATTCGGCTTTCCTCTTAGAGCTCGCCGCTGCTTGTTTGATATTCGTTCGTCAATATAGGTAGGCGAATAGGGCGTTTCCATGCTCATGTACGGGGTCCTCGCTTAATAGCATTTTGGCTTGTCCGAGCAACCCGCGCCAAAATAGCGATCATCTGGTTTGGTCTTAGTGTCTGCAATGAGCGGACACGGTTTTGCTCAGCGCTTAACATTGCATCTTCTGTTACATTTGTCTGGACGATCTCTACCTTAGGTGGATAAGCAAATATTGCAGGGAAATACGTGGCAGCACCAACGGAATCAGTAAATACTTTTTGTCCGCGAGCATCGGGACGGTAGCCGGTAGCAAACTTTGCATCGGTTTCTAGTGGTGGAACTTCTACATGTGCTTCCCCGTAAGGTATTTCTATGCCGGTGGTGACAGCAGCGGCTGGCTCTGCATAATTTTCACTACTGTTCGTGCCGCCATATTGGGTAGGCTGGCGATCAACAATTGTTGAGTTGGTTGCGTGCGCCAGTCGCGGATCGCCTTCTTGTACGCGAGCTCGTACGGTAATCACCTTGCCAGCATTATCGATAACAGGATACGTTATATCGAATTCAACAGGTTCATCTGTAGCTTTACGTTCTGAAAGTGGGCGATTTGGTAATTTGCGCAGTAAGCTATGGAGCGACCGCATTTTTTGGGCTCTTGGATCTCCATCGATTACGTGAGCGTTCGGGATGTGCCGTGCGAAAACCCTTCGCAAACGCAAAGTTTCGTCGCTTTCGTCAGTACCATGCCCGGCAACTTCGTGAGCCAGTGTCCACGTTGAGCCTGAGAATTGTTTGAATGATTCAAGTAATTCTTCCTTAGTCCAACTTGCAGGCATGTGCAGCTCCACTAGGTCGAGCGCATACGTAAATGTGCCAAGAATATTTTCCTGACTTTGTTTATCTATGCCCATGGCTATTTTTTTTGGATCACCATGTCTAGTTCCAGCATTCTCGGATGGATAAACGAACATGGCACTAACTCTATCGCTTAGCTTGCCATCTTCCATAGCTGCAAATTTTTTCAAAAGTTCTGAAAATGCTTCTACTGTTACCTGATCCGGTTTCTCGTCTATGAACATAATTCGTAAAGCCTTGTCTTCATCTTTTGAATTCTTGTAGTCGGCTCGCAGCACTTCGGCAATGCGATCGTCGCGAAGTAAATGTTCGTACTTTCGGCTATAAGCCCAAGCGTGATCAATTAAAGTTCCATCCTTTTTCATTGCCTCAGGACGTAATCTCAGCCAAACCTGATCTTGTTCTTCGCGGATGACTTCTGGTTTTAGTATCGGTTGAGAAGGGGTAAATTGCCAGCGGGCAGTTGGTTTGATTTTTGTATAACGTTCACGGCGGCGTATTGGCACCATTGGCAAAAACCAGTACCAATTAGGGCTTGGCACGTCCGGATCTTTGTCTACTCCGGCAACAGTGGTTTCTTTTTCGACCATTGTAACAACTGGTTCACCGGGGTAATGGGTGATTGCAGATATGCTGACGCCCCGGTTCTTCTTGCCGCTGAAAAAACGTTTGACCTTAGAGGCCAAGCTCTTCGGTGCATCGTCGCCATTTTCTACGGCGTTGATAGCTGATTTCACATCTGTGTATCCGGCAGCTTTAGCTTCCTTTTCAAGAGCGACTACCTGTGCACGGCTTAGTACGTGCTCCTGTTGGCTTATTTCCAACTTGGCTTGGATATCATTTGCTTCCAATGCTTCGGCAGCCGCTTGGGCGCGTGCCTGCCCAAGTAGCTTATTGTCTCTGTCTTTGACTCCTATGCTTGTATCGTCTGCCCATTCGTCGGAAGTGTTGCCGCGAACTTCTACTTTTGTAATTGTTGCGCCGTCCTGCCGGGCTTTTTCTACCTTGTCAACAAATTGTTTTATTGCCGACTCATCAACAATCGACTCACCAGCTCGGTTGAGAGTATTTGCATGCATATTAATATGCACAGTTTTACCGGGAGTTACTTTGCGAACTTTCGCAAGCTTTGTTTGGTCGTCGACCGGGTCGAAGACACGGTATATGTTATGTCCGGCGTATTTTGCTCCGCCGGCTATGGTATCGGCATTGCCAACGATGTTAAACAATGCCATTGAGCCAAGTACTACGGCTGCAGCCTGGCGTGGACTAACCAACCATTCCTTTGTTTTTCGCCAGCGGCTGACTTCTTTATATCCTTGTGGTGTGCGTTGGATACCTGGCATTGTACGACCACTTGGAGTCAGCACAACACGAGTTCTCGGGCCTTCTTCTGGTTCAAGACGGTCAATTAAATACTCGCCCATTAAGTCCTGAGACTCCAAGTCCGGCACGTCACTAGTACCTGGTATCGGGTAGACGTTCTCTACTAACGCCTGAGGATCGCTAGCCAGCGGTTGTATTATTTCTGGTTTAGACATTCGGGTATTTACCTTACTTCAGCCGTAGCTGGATTAAATTAATTTATATCACATACTTTACTTTAATACAAACTTTGTTTGTTTTTATAAAAAAGAGACTAGCACATCCGGCGATTTTTTTCGCTTTCTGCACCAGTAGAGCCCTTCATAATACGATATGTTGTTATTAAATGCAAATAATCGTTGGCGATTTGTCCTGATGCCGATAAATATGGCCTGATATTCAAGCTGCCCAAACGAAAGAATCCGAAGAAGTCCCTTAGTTTTCACATATTATTTTGTCTGCATTAATTTTACAGGTTGTAGAATTTGAATGGGGACCAGTTTCAGCAAGTCATTGCAGATAAGGGTACTTTCACATCTTCTGAGTTACTAAAACCTTTGTTTATTAGAGGAACATGATAGCTAAGTGCTAATCCTCCTAGTAATGGTAAAGCCCTGCGTGGCGTACGGCGAGCGGCAAGCCTGCTTGGTTTCAGTGCGTGTGAGAGTATTGCGAGGCGCGATGCAGAAGTAGGCGGTAACGAAATTCTGCCTTCTGAATAATCAATTGGCATATCCAACGCAGAATCAATTAAGTATCCGGCAAGGGTAAAGTGCTTAAGCCATGCGTTATAACGTTTTCGTCCCGCCAAATCTGAATAATTCGAGGCCTCAGACACAGCTAGCGCTCTGCACTGTACCTTCGCCTCTAACTCAACGCTTTGAATATACTCATTTATATCTTTTGCTGATGTTCTTATATCTGCTACTTGCAATGCATCCTGATAAACCTCATTGGCGAATTCCAACTGCCCTCCTGTAAGTGACTCTGTATACATCAGTGCGACAGCTGTATCTGATTCAGTTGCTCCTACGTCATTGCCCTCTTGCATTCGCGTAATTAACTCATCAAACGTGGCGGGGGTGGCAATTTCTGGCTTATCAATGGCATCATCAACAATCCTCGAAAGATCGCATACGCCATACGTGAATTGTTTTAGCGGTTCTGTTGATTCAAGACCAAAGCCTTCATACATGTTACAGAAAAAGCGAGCACTTATTCCATAAGGAGGGAGTGTGTGAAGTATTGGTTGGTCTGGCAAAAATTCAATTGATTGTAAGGACACTACATGTCTTCCTAAATTAAATACAAAAATATCACAAAGATGACATTCGGTCAATAAACTGATGGAGTGGCAGAGTTAGCTTTCTTCTGGCGCCCTGCAACTTCTGTTTCGAAAGCAAAGCTTTCAGGTGAAGTCTGTCTTGAGGCCTACCAGCGGCAGCTCTCGTCCCGATCATTTTAGTCGGGTGCTTGAACCACTCAAACATGAAATGACGAGTCCATTTGGGCTCGTCATTTCATGGCTGGGCTTGTCGGTCTAGATTGACTAGTCAAATCTTATGTGTCGTACATAATCAATGAAACGAAAGTTTCGCATCGTAGCCTGTAGCAGGAAGTGGCTTACAAGAGTATAAAAAAGAAGCAGTTCTTTTTGTGTATATGTGTGTACAGTTTGCGATGATAGGTCAGGACACGCACTAAACTTGCCTTCACTGTCGCTATTTATCACTAACCCTTTCCCCAACACACAGATAGTATCGATACGTTTCTCAGGCGGAAAGCTATTCTGAGTATGGTAGCAATCAATATATTGCTTCAACTTTTCAAGCTTTATAGAATCGAATGCAAATACATAGTAGTTTATTGGCCAATCCGTCCACTCTCGTCCATAGTTATTTGTATCGCGTACAACATCACTACTAGGATAGAAGGCCTTTTTCTCTAACGTTCTTACACTTTCCATATTTACAAAGACGCCAGACTTCTCTTTTTCTAGCTCACGTTTATTCAGTAAGGATTTAACTTCAATAATCGAATAGACACACTCTACGGGAATTAATTTATTTCTTTTCTCACTATCTAGAAATAGCACTGGAGTATTGTCCCTATCATGAATTATGATATCCATCTGTCTAGAGATTTTGCCGTTAGTATCGAATATTTGACCAGATGATATTTGTAGATTCTGAGGCAGGTAATTAGACAAGAACGATTTTATTATTACCTCGCTCGTATCACCCTTTATGCCTGGATGCCTACTTAGTCTTCTCGCGCGTTCAAAGTTAAGTTGCATTTGTTTTGCTACTTGATTAAACTCGGCATCAAAATCCACACAGGTCTCCTTTGGTGCAATGCTTGGCTGCAGTTGTTGAACGAAGCTCGAACCTT
>CAZGQU010000050.1:0-2154 GCA_964527845.1 uncultured Candidatus Saccharibacteria bacterium
CAGTGATAATCAACTTATCAAGATCAGTTGCTTGACCAACACGAGTATTTTCAACTTTATAACGAACACGCAAAACCGGGCTGAAGATTGCATCAACTGCGATCATATCGTTTGATTTGCGCGCTGTTACTTCTTCGATAGTGCGATATCCGCGGCCGGTTTCAACAACCATATCAAGCACAAAATTAGCTTTATCCTCCTCAATAGTTGCAATAACGTGGTCTGGATTTACAATCTCCACATCAGCATTGGTGGCAATGTCTTTAGCGGTGACCTTACCTTTGCCTTTTTTGGTAATGCGCAAATTTTGAGCCTCCTCACCATAAACACGGAAACGGATACCCTTGAGGTTCAGCATAATATCAACAACGTCTTCTTTTACGCCTTTGATAGTAGTGAATTCATGAGTAGCGCCTTCTACCTTAAAACTTGTTACTGCAGCACCAGCAATGCTTGAAAGCAAAACGCGGCGAAGTGAGTTGCCGAGTGTCATGCCGTAACCGCTATGCAATGGTTCTACAGCAAACGTAGCGCTTGTTGAGCTGTGGTCGTCTACTTGTACGATACCTGGTGTGTGAATATTTTTTGACATGCTTCTTTCCGCCTCCCTAGCGTGAGTAGTATTCAACTATTAATTGTTCATTAATGTCTGGCTCAGCCTCTTCTCGAGTAGGCAAACCTGCAACTTTAACTTCGAACTTCTTGCGATTGACTTTTAGCCATTCTGGAATAGCTGATGGAATCGGGCTCACATCATCGAGTCGCTTAAAGTACTCTGTACCTTGGCTACGCGAACGAGCCACTATTTCATCACCTGCTTTTACGCGGATCGACGGAATGTCGACGCGAACACCGTTAAGCGTAAAGTGACCATGAGTAACGAGCTGGCGCGCTGCACGTCGGCTTGGCGCATATCCTGCTCGGTAAATGACGTTATCAAGACGTCGCTCCAATAATTGCAGCAATATTTGGCCTGTCTCGCCCTTGGTGCGAGTTGCTTCTGCCATAAGATTACTAAACTGTTTTTCTAGTAAGCCATATAGTCGTTTTACCTTTTGTTTTTCACGAAGCTGCAGCGCATATTGACTTGGCTTTGCGCCACGACCGCCACGACCAGTGCTTTGTGCGCCAGGGAGCGATGTCCGCTTAACGAGTGCTTTATGCGCCTTTGGATGCAGCGCATAGCCTTCACGGCGGGACATTTTGACGATTGAATGAGTATCTCTTGCCATATTTCTTCCTTATCCCTACACGCGTCGTGCTTTCTTAGGACGGACGCCACCATGCGGCACGCCCGTCACGTCTTTAATAGATTCCACTTGAATATCAAGGCCGCTAAGTGCACGCACTGCTGCGTCGCGACCCAGGCCAACGCCTTTAATGTATACATCAGCTTTTGCAAAGCCGTATTGCTGTTTAGCTGCTTGACCAGCTTTCTCTGCTGCTACTTGCGCTGCATAAGCTGTGCCCTTTTTAGAGCCCCGGAAACCGCAGCCACCGGCACTAGCAGCCGTTAGTGCGCCGCCTTTGCTATCAGTAAAAGTAACGATAGTATTGTTAAACGTTGCCAAAATATGTACTTGGCCGCTTGGAACTGAGCGTTTGACTTTCTTCTTTCGCGAAGTAGTCGCCGGCGCAGTCGTAGTTTGAGTAGTTGCTTCTGCCATTGTTTATAATTCCTTATGTCTTAGACGCGACTTTCTTCGCCGTGCCGCCTACTGTAGTTTTCTTGCCACGACGGGTACGCGCATTGGTTTTGGTACGTTGACCACGTGATGGCAGATTGTTCTTATGGCGCAAGCCACGATATGCATTGATATCTTTTAGGCGCTTGACGTTACCACTTACAATACGCTGCAATTCGCCCTCTACAATAAGTTTTGAATTGATAACTTCCTGAATACGGCCGATTTCTGCATCGGTCAGATCTTTCGTGCGAACGGTTGGCTCCACTTTCGCTTGTTCTAAAATATCCTGACTTGTCTTAAGGCCAATGCCATACACATACGTCAAGCTAATTTGAATTTGCTTTTCGCTTGGAACCGTAACTCCAGATATTCGTGCCATTAACTACCTCTTATCCTTGTCGCTGCTTATGGCGCGGTTTAAGTTTATTAATAACATAAAGTCTGCCTTTGCGGCGGACAATCTTGT
>CAZGQU010000050.1:2164-5212 GCA_964527845.1 uncultured Candidatus Saccharibacteria bacterium
CTGCTTAAATTTATAAAATGCTCAGGACGTTAACAGAATGGTACAGTCTGGAATGAAAAGCGAAGACCGTAAGTAAAACCGTACAAATAGTACGGTAAACGCGGACCGGAGCTTTTCGCCCGGAATGTGCTGTTCTGTGAATGTACTATGATTTGCGGTAGGTTATCCTGCCCTTACTAAGATCGTAAGGAGTCAATTCAACCGTCACGCTGTCGCCAGGCACAATGCGAATATACTGCTTTCTCATTTTCCCAGCAACGTGAGCTATTATTTGATGTCCGTTTTCAAGTTCTACTTTAAATTGAGTACCCGGTAGCGTCTCTATTATCGTACCTGTTAACTCAATTACTTCTTTACTCGTGGCCATAAATATATCTATGATATATCTTGCAGTACTCAGCAAATCAAAGCAAGCTTTGTTTTACCTCCGTGCATCAAATATAACAAGAATTAATTATATCAGTTATGACATACAATTGTAAAGACTTTTTACAACAATTTTACTTTTTATTCCGCAAGCGCCTTAGAGGTAGCCGCTTTAGGCGGCCTTTCGGCGCTTCGTCTACTGCTTCATCTTCGGTGGCCTGAAAGAAATCAGGGCTTGAGTATTGGTCATAAGTAATCATAAGTGCCCGTGACTCAAGTGCCCGTAGTGCTTCAAGCGAAACAGCTACCAAGATAAGGATGGTCGTGCCACCGAGCGAAATATTTTGCTCAATAAACAACTGTCCGAATATCGGCACGAGCGCCAAGGCACCTATGCTTAACGCACCAAAAAGCGTCAAACGATTCACAATTTTTGTCAAATACTTTTCGGTTTGAGCACCAGAGCGCACATTTGATATAAAGCCGCCTTGCTTTTGCAAGTTTTCGGCAATTTCTTTGCTATTAAAAGTAATGCTGGTGTAGAAGAAGGTAAAGAGCACTACTAGCAAAAAGTAAGTCAGGGGATAAATATAGGCCGTGAAATCACCCGAACGCAGCGAAGCAGCTGTCGGCGACTGGAACCATAGCGACAAATCAGCTCCGAGCTGCGCCCACCCTGGATTACTTGAACCGGATAGCAACTGGCCAGCAAAACTGGGCACGCTCAAGAAGGCTACTGCAAAGATAATAGGTATTACACCGGCAGTAATAAGTTTCACTGGCAAGACAGTCGTAACTCCGCCATACGTTCGGTTTCCTTGCACGCGTTTGGCATAATTCACAGTAATCTTTCGCTGGGCCTCGTTCAGTTTTACAACGGCCCACGTCATGGCAATTGATACGCCCCCTAGGATCAAGAGGATTCCTAGCTTGTCTGCATCGATTGGAATATTGAGCCCTAAAATATGCCAGTCGTTTCCATCAAACACGCCCTTAGTGAGCCCAGCAGCAGTTGACGGCAAAGTGCTCACAATACCGGCAGTGATCAGTAGTGAAATGCCGTTACCGATACTCTGTTCTGTTATCATTTCGCCAAGCCACATGAGTATCATAGAGCCAGCTGTGAGCGCCGAAACCATAAGTACCCATTGGCCCAAAGAGGCATTCGCAGTAATATCACCGACTCCGGAAACACTCTGTGCAGCCTGACGTATAAGGTAGATTGAGCCTATGGCCTGCACAATCGCCAGCGGAAATGTCAGCATACGGGTGTACTGATTGATTTTGGTCTGACCAGATTCGCCTTCTTTTCGCAGTGCTTCAAGCTGTGGTAAGGCACGCGTGAGGAGCTGCATAATAATCGAAGCGTTAATGTATGGCCCAAGACCAGCTACCATGATTGAAAAGTTAGCTAGCGCGCCACCAGATATTACGTTTAGAAAGTTCAAAAGCTGAGGTGTTGTATCTGAACTAAACAGGTTATCAAGTACCTGCTTGACAGTTTCAGGTTCACCAAAAGGAATAGGAATGTGCGCTAATAGGCGATAGACAATGATAATTCCTAGCACCGCAAAAATGCGTTTTTGCATGTCGCGATGGCTTAACGAACTCCAGATAACTTTCCAGTTCATGCCTGGCGATATTCCCCTCTTTATTTGCTGAAAGATATTTCCATATTAGTATACAGAAATTTTGCGCAGTTGTAAGTAGCGGTTAAAATCCGCAGCTTGTATGTAATCTAAGCTTCTTTTTTGGCTGGACGTGTTTTAGGCCGACCAATGCGATCAACTTTAGTAAAGCTGCCGCCAAGTTTTTCGATTGCCTCAACTGCGGCGCTACTTGCAGCTTGCAATTCAACATCCACCTTTTTAGTAACGTCGCCGCGTACGATGAGCTTCACACTCACGTACGGGCCCGAAACTAAACCGGCATCTGCCACAACCTGATTGGTAATCTTCTTGCCGCTTAGCGCGTCCAGTTGGCCGGTATACACGGTTTCTGCAGCTGTTTTGAACGAACGAAAACCAGGTAATTTTGGCAAACGTTGCATCAATGGATTCTGGCCGCCCTCAAATCCAGGCTTCTTGCGAGCACCTGAACGTGATTTTTGACCTTTTGTGCCGCGTCCGGCAGTTTTTCCTCTGCCTGCTGCAATGCCACGTCCGGCACGTTTTGATTTAGTAGATCGGCTGGTTTGTAACTCGTGAAATTTCATAGTTACTCCTTAGCCTCGGCTACTTTTTTTACAGTTTTGGCTGCTTTAGCTGCCGGCTTGTTTTTCACAGGAGCTGTTACCCATTGCTCGGCCGGTACTAAGCTTTCAAGTGCAGCGATAGTTGCATATGCAGTATTGGCTTTATTGGTCGAGCCAAGCGACTTAGAAAGAGCGTTCTTTACGCCAGCAACCTCCAAAATTGTCCGTACAGCACCGCCGGCGATAAGACCCGTACCAGCGCTAGCAGGTTTGATAAGGATATTTGCACCGCCCACTTTAGCTTGCACGTCGTGCGGCAAAGTGCCTTTATGCAGGCTAACGGTAATCATCTTCTTTTTTGCTACATCAGTTGCTTTTGTGACAGCTGAAGTTACATCTGCTCCCTTCGCAAGGCCGATACCAACGCGGTTCTTGCGATCGCCCACTACAACCAAAGCACGAAAACGAAAACGGCGACCGCCTTTTAC
>CAZGQU010000051.1:0-3832 GCA_964527845.1 uncultured Candidatus Saccharibacteria bacterium
CTGTTGTTCTTGCGTTCGCAGCAGTGATAGTCTCGGCTTCGTCCGCGAGCGCCCAGGTTGATATTCGCCAAAACCTTGATTGCGGCTCAAACATTAATCTTAATGATGGCTCTTGCCCTGTAAATACCGGAACAACCACCTTAGAAGAAACTATTCGGAAGATCATTAACATTTTCTCCGTTATTGTGGGTACGGTAGCCGTTATTATGATAATTGTCGGTGGTTTCCGATATGTAACTTCTGGCGGTTCATCTGAAGGAGTAAGTGGCGCTAAAAATACCATCCTCTATGCCATCGTTGGTCTTATTATCGTGGCTCTTGCCCAAGTCATTGTACAGTTTGTACTTGATAAAGCTGTGTAGGAGATACAGAAGTAATAAAAATACGCCGGATGTCCGGCGTATTTTTATTGTGGAAGTAAAGTTTCTATAAAACTTGGATCTTCTTGACAGTGTCTTGCTTTACTTTGGTAAAGCTGATGGTTAGTACACCATCTTTTAGAACTGCTTCGATCTCTTCTTCCTTGACTGGTACTGGCAAAGCAATGCTGCGGGAGAACTCACCCCAATAGCATTCTTGTGCAAAGTAGTTTTCCACGTCCTCTTCGTTGCCTGCAGAAAGCGTGCCGCGAATGGTTAATGTATTATCGGCGATGCTAACATCAAGATCGTTCTTGTTTACGCCAGCTGTGCGAGCTTTGACTACCAATTTTTCCTTGGTTTCGTAAACATCAACAGCCAATTGACCTTGGATAGCCTCGTCTTCTTCCCACTCGTCTTGCGCTGCGGCAGGTTGGTCAGAATCATCACCGGTGATTGGCGCATCATCTTCGCCCAAAAACGCAGCGGTTAGTTCGTCTTCTTCCAGCAACAGATCGTCGTCGCGATTTCGTCGCGCCATAGTTGTTACCCTCCATTTTGGGATTAGAATAAACCTGATGGTTTTGTTATGTTCCGCTACAGCAGAACTGCTCTTTTCCCTTATTATGTTTTACGGATTTTAGCACTTGCGTTTTTATGTTATTGGCAGTATAGCTTAGTATGTAAAGTGTACGCAATGGATTTCCACATATTTACAACACAAAAATAACAACAGTATCATGATTCTTACTTTCTTAGATTCGTTGACTGGATTACTTGCACCACATCAGTGTTTAGCATGCGGCGCATTCGGTGCCTTGCTGTGTAGCTCATGCCGCGAACTTTTGCCTCAAGCGCAGCCAAAATGCTACCGTTGCGGCCGGACAGATCAAGGATATGCTACATGCAAGACATGTCGAAAATCGTCTGCTCTTGGCTCGGTCTACGTGTGCACGGAATATGAAGGCTTTGCAGAGAAAATTGTACGCCAGATGAAATTTGAGCGTGCAATAGAAGCGACACGTCTTATCGCTAAAATTGCGGCTATACAGTTTGGATCGGTGCTGGTAGATGATGTTGTCATTGTACCAGTGCCAACTGCTACAAGTAGAGTGCGTGAGCGAGGCTATGACCAGGCGGTTGTAATGGCAAAACATTTTTCCAAACACACGGGCCTTCCCTGTGCAAACGCATTGCGGCGGCTCGGCCAGCAACGTCAGACAACCAGCACGCGTGCGCAGCGGCTAGCGCAACTAGACGGCGCATTTGAGATGAAAGCTAGAAAACTTAAGGGAGTGCGGCATGTTTTACTTATCGACGATGTGCTGACAACTGGTGCTACGCTTGAGACTGCCGCTCGTGTACTTAAGCAAGCTGGTGTCCGGCGTGTTGACGGCATAGTCTTCGCGCAGGCCTAGAGGTTTTTCTGTTCGCCTGTCGGCGCTGGCTCCAGTGGGGCAATTGGTAAGAGTATAGTGAAAGTGCTGCCCTTGTCCGGCTCACTAACAACTTTCACGCTGCCGCCGTGCTGCTCGGTAATGAGCTTAGTAACATACAGTCCGATGCCCGCACCTTCGTAATTGTATGTCAGAGTGCTGGTACCACGGTGAAACTTGGTAAAAAGTTTCGGTATTTCTTCGGTTGCTACGCCGGTGCCTGTGTCTTGGACGGAGACGGCAATCTGCCGGCCATACCGTTGGGCCGCTAAGGTGACTGAGCCGCCCTCGGACGTAAATTTGCTGGCATTGTCGAGCAGGTTCCAAACAGCGCTTCTGAGATGCTGCTTACTCAAGTTAACCTCTTCGTCGTTAAGATTGATTTCGGTGTGGAATGATAGTTTTTTCTGGGCCGCCATCGGCTTAAATTCGTCGGCAATCTGCTCGATTATGGGTCGCAGTTTAGCCGGCTCCAAATTGATGATATTGCCGCCGGCTTCGATGGTTGAAATTGTCAAAATCCCTTCGGTGAGGGTGCCGAGCCGCCGAACATTCGCGGTAATCGCTTCGAAGGCTTCACTCTGCTCCTGATCTAGCTGGCCGTGCGTCTGGACCATTTCCAGGTAACCGTTCATGATAGTCAGCGGCGTGCGCAGGTTGTGCGAGGTAATCATCATGAACTCCGATTTCAGCCGATCAACCTCTTGCAGCTTGGTAATGTCAGCCTTGAGAGCGTTGGCCATGTTGTTGACGGCATTGGCGAGGTCGCCGATTTCGTCATTTCGCTTGAGTTTAATCTGTCGATTAAAGTCGCCGGCGCTAATAAGCAGCGCCTCTTCGCTCATCGCCTTGACCGGCTTTAGGAAAATGCGGTTAATCAGCATATATGTGACTACCACCATGAGCAGCAGGATGATGGCGCTGAAAGTTACTATCGTAGCAACAACTTGCGTGATATTCCGGTTAATACGTTCGTTAGATACGCTATACATAACTGAGTAGCGATGAACTCCGAAATCTTCGATGAAGGGCGCGACAATCTGCTCAGCTTCGCCCCGTGGACTCTTGTAGACTTTAGCGGTAAACGTACTCGCAATGTCGCTGTTTAGGTGCGTCGGGGCAGCGCCTGTCTTATTGAATAGTACCTTGCCCTGTGTGTCGGTGACTACGACATTACTGATGTCGGGGTCTAGATCGGTAAATTTTGTCACCTGCTGAGCGATACGAATCCGACCGGAATCCTTATATAGGACAAAGGTATCGCCAATCGGTTTGGTGGCCAGGTTAGCAAACGACCAGGCTTGTTCGTTAAGATTTTGGCGCAAGGTGTGAGTATTGCGCTGGATGAGTATCGTCGTGGCAGTGGCGAACAGGACGACGAACAGCACCAGAATCAGCAAAATGAAACGGGCTCTTAGTCCTAGTCGCCGCATACATGAGACTCCTCTTTACTGGTAGACTCCCCAAAAATAGGCACCGGTTTGCGCGCCTGGCATATCCTGTTTGATGTGGTAGGAACGATCCATAAACCAGATACGGGTACGGTTATAGAGCGGGATGGTGGCGACATTATCGCTTAGATACTTAGAGGTTTGCTGAAGGGTAGACAAGCGTTCGACCGGGTCGATAGTTTTCGCGGCTTTTTTCAGGTTAGCGTCAAGGGTCGTGCTCTGGTAGTTGCCGGACTGCTGGAGTACTTGGGTAAAGACGTCGCTGCTGTCGAGCAGATCGCTGCCGTAGCTGATGATAGCCAAGTCTGTTTTGCCGCCAATGGCGGTAGATATATAAGAGTCAAAGTCGCTGTGTGAATCCATCTGTAGGGCGATGCCGACGGCTTTGAGTTGCTGTTGTATGGCGTTGGCTATGGTAGCCTGGCCATCAGCATAGGTAAATTTGAGCGTCAGGCCATTCGGATAGCCAGCCTCCTTCAGTAGCTTTTTCGACTCGGCTACGTCATAAGCAGCAGGCTTAACTTCCGGGTTATAGCCGGGAATGGCATTAGTAATCATCTGGCCGGTCTGGCTGGCGCTGGTGTCG
>CAZGQU010000051.1:3842-5187 GCA_964527845.1 uncultured Candidatus Saccharibacteria bacterium
GTACGTTGAGGGCGTGGGCGATGGCCTGTCGTATTTCGAGCTTCTGGAGCGGACCCTGGCTGACCTGGTTGATAGTTATCATGGTTACGGTCGGGTCGGCAACGGGCGACTCGGTAAAGCGAGCGAGGTTAAGGCCCTTCGGATGGGCATTGCTGAAGTCGCCGGCGATATTGAGCTCACCGGATTCAAGTCCCTTTACCAGTTCAGCTTCGTCCTTCTTGGTTACAAATGTCAGCTCGCGTACATATACGTGACCGCCGTGGTATTGGTCGAAGGCCGTCAGCTGGACTTTGTCTGCTGACGGCGTAGTGCTGGGGTTTAGCTCGTACGGACCGGTACCGTTGGCCGGGTCACTCGGCTTTTTGGACTGAGAATCAATAATCGACAGAAAAGCTAGTTTGTTCAGTAGAATCGGGTCGGGCTCATTGGTGGTAATCTGAACTTTGTAATCATCCAACGCTTTGACATCTTTGAGGGTGTCGGTAAATTCCGGACCGAGGCCTTCGCTCTCCTTGGCGGTGTTAAGGCTATATACAACGTCTTTGGCGGTCATGGTATTGCCGGTATGGAACTTTACACCCTTGCGGAGCGTGAAAATCCAAGTTGAATTGTCCGGGTTCGTCCAGCCGGTAGCTAGGGCTGGTACGAGTTTCGACTGATCTTCGTAGCGCACCAGGCCCTCAAAGATTTGCGCATTGACGGCGTATTGCGAGTCTACCACCTGTATGCTTGGGTAAAAGACGTTAAGAGGCGTGTCGAGTTGGCCGATGGTAAGCGAGGCGATATCTTTTTTAGCGTCAGCTGCTGTGGGGTTGGCTGTTTTTGTGTTGTTGTCGCTGCTGATTTTCAAAGCCGCAAAAGCTGCAGCGCCAATTATTACGAGGATAACTATAACCAACAAAGCGAATTTAAGGATGCTGCGCTTCTGTGATGCTCTGGGCGGCCCCGCCGGAGACGGCGGAGGTGATGCAGAAGGTGGCTCGCTACCAAGAGGAGGAGTTATTGGTTTTTGTGGCTCAGTTACCGCTGATGGCTCATTAGATAATTCCGCAGCCGGTATGGCAGGCGTGCTAGACGGCTCAGGGTTAGATTTTTTTCTGTTTCGTGTTCCGGATTCATCGTTATCCTGTCGTTAAAAGGCTTACGCTTTTATAATACCCACAGCATCTCATTCATAGGGGTAGTTTGTCAATTTTCACGTCTCTTTTGAACAATATAAATAGGCCTGCCTCGGCAGGCCTATTTATATTGTCGGAAGGGGTGGGATTACTCTGTATATTCTTGCGGCGTGCTCGGAGCAAGCTCCTGCGCGCGTCCTCGAATATCGAACCGCATTGGCTTCGAT
>CAZGQU010000052.1:0-2296 GCA_964527845.1 uncultured Candidatus Saccharibacteria bacterium
GTATCATAGTGAACTTCGCGCTGTACAATCACCGACTTTTTGGATTTGTGCGTGTATTCAATTGGGTCTTCGATAGTAATAATATGACGCGATTGTTCTTGGTTAATCTTGTGAATCAGTGCTGCCAATGACGTCGACTTACCAGAACCAGTCGGTCCTGTTACTAATACGAGTCCGCGTGGATACTCGGAAAACTTATTAACTATAGGTGGCAGGCCAAGCTGTTCTACTGTGAGGATTTCAGATGGAATAAGACGCATAGCAGCCGCTAAGTTACCACGTTCGTGAAACGCATTAACACGGAACCGCCCCAGATCGCCAAACGCAAAGCTAAAGTCGAACTCTTTGTCTTTTAATAAAATCTGCTTTTGGTCTTCATCCAAAACAGCAAAAATCAGTGCTTCTACCGTCTCATCCGTCAATATATCTGCGCCAGGAGCCGGCACTAACGCACCGTCAATTCGAAACATCGGCGGCAACCCAACCTGCAAATGCAAGTCAGAGCCCTTTTTCTTAACGACTTCTTCTAGCAATACTTCGATTCTTGGTTGCGCTGCCATATCCACCTTCTTTTTATGCTTCACCTGCTGCGACACGATTTACCTCTTCAATTGTTGTCATTCCCGCAATTGCCTTCAAGAAGCCATCTTCACGCATGTCTACCATGCCTTGTGCCTTTGCAACTTCCTGAATTTGCGCACTCGTACCGCGCTGTAAAATCAATTTTTGAATTTCCTCGGTAACGGTGAATACTTCGTAAATACCCATCCGCCCCTGGTATCCGCCAGGTGTCATCGGACTTTCGATGCCCTTGGTCAAAGTATAAGCGTTTTGGGTGGCCAGTGGCAAGTTTTCGTAGCCTATATCTTTGGCGTACGCAGCACGTTCATCCTCAGTCTTTGGCAACAGACGGCCAATTGTTGCCTTAATAGCAGCCGTTTCGGACACGCTGGACTGATATTGCTCGTGTTCTGGCTGAACCCGGCGGACGAGCCGCTGGCCAATCACTGTGTGCACTGTACTAGCTATCAAAAACGGCTCAATGCCCATATCGAGTAAACGTGGCAAAATACCAGCTGCCGAGTTAGTGTGCAGCGTACTAAACACTAAGTGACCGGTCAGGGCCGCCTGAACCGCCAGCTGCGCCGTTTCTTTGTCGCGGATCTCTCCTACCATCACAACGTCCGGATCCTGGCGTAAAATAGAGCGCAAACCAGTCGCAAATGTTAACCCGACTTCGCTATTTACCTGAATTTGATTGATGCCCTTCATTTTATATTCAACTGGATCTTCAAGTGTTACGATGTTAATTTCATCTGTCTTAATTTCATCCAGCAATGCATACAATGAGGTTGATTTACCGGAGCCGGTCGGACCGGAAGTCAAGACCATACCGTGCGATTGCTTTAGCCCTTCGCGTATCATCCGTAAACTACGGCCCACATATCCCATGTCTTCTAGTTTTAGGCTGGTGCCGGTTTTGTCGAGTAAGCGAATTACTACCTGCTCGCCCCAAATTACCGGTGAAATAGCAATACGAAGATCGATTTCTTTTTCGCCTACTTTGATGCTAAATTCGCCGTCTTGCGGGATACGGTGTTCGTCGATTTTGAGATTAGCAAGGATTTTAATGCGGGAAATCATTGGCGGTTCGGTACTTTTGGGTAGTTTCATAATTTCACGCAGTACGCCGTCGACACGACAGCGAATTTTCAATGAATCTTCGAGTGGTTCGATGTGAATATCACTGGCATTATTGCGGCCAGCAAAATCTAAAATCGTCGACAAAGCCTTGCTGATTGGCGAGTCCTGCACGATAGTCTTGATGTTCTTATTGGTCTCGACCTGCGGTGACTTACTTTTTTTGTTTCTCTGAGCAGTTTCTTCTAAATCTGCTTGCGCTAGCTCATCAGCCGCATTGCTAATTTCGCCGACAACACGCTTAGATATATTGGCACCATACTGGCGTAATATCTGGCGAATACCTCCCTCACTGGCCGCGTACACCTTGAGCGGCCGACCAATTTTATTACTCAAAAAGTCAACTGCCTGGACGTTATCGGCATCCAGCATGGCCACAACTAAACGGTTATTCATTTCGCCAAGCGGCACAGCCATATAGCGTTCGGCGATATCTTGCGGCAACAAATCAAGAATTTTTGGATCAATATACGCTTTTTGTAGATTTACATACGGCAATTTCGTGACATGAGCAATAGTTTTTGTCAGCGCCTCGTCAGACACCAGATTATCAGACACTAACAAACCAAACAGTGGTGTTTTGTGCTTCTCAGAC
>CAZGQU010000052.1:2306-5172 GCA_964527845.1 uncultured Candidatus Saccharibacteria bacterium
CTTGCGAGATCAGGCCGTTTTTTACCAAAGCCGCTTCAACTTCTTGCTGAGCACTAGTAGAAAGCACACTCATATTCTGCCCCTACTCTGCTGGTGTTACATTTCTAAATGGATTTTCGTTTTGGTCGCCCCCGATTTGGATGGTCTGCGCAGGATTTATTGATGTTGTATTAAAGTATTTTTTATTCGGAGCTGGAAAATCAGCGCTAATTGTATCAACTTTTTCTACTTCCATTTGCCGGTTTTTCGATGATGCAAACAAGCTATTCGTTGCGATATAGGAGACAATCAGGGCCATAAACGCAACTACTATAAAGGTCATGGTATTTTGTCGAGTCATCACTTCATCACCTCCTTGGTTACTTCAAGCTTCTTCTCGGGCTGATAGTAGGTAAGCCCTGTATACTTCGTGGTTACGCCGCCTTGCGAACCTGTCACGCTAATCGCCTTAATTTGGATAGGCCGTATAGAACCCAGAAACACATTAGTTAGGCTTTCCACCTGTTGATAATTGCCGTCAACAGTGATTTCAAACGGTATCTCCACTGCCTGCGGATTGGAACTTGCCTTGTCTTTTTGCGCTACTTCATCATCAGCGCCGCTCATTTGTTCGATTTTGAGGTTCTGGGCATTCGCCAGCTTTTCAAGGCTGGTTGCTAAGGCTGGGAAGTCATATTTGCTTGGCAATGCATCCAGAATAATCTTGGCGTTATCGCCGTCACGATCACCCGTACCAATGGTACGCCCGCCAATAGCATTTTCTGATGTGCCTACAAATGCTTTATACGCGGTCACCAACTTGTCGCGTGCCTCCAGGTTGGCATTGAGCTGCTTGAGTGTCTTCTTTTTGGCGCTCACCACTTTATTTTGGTAAGCCGCTTGCCCAATTAATGCCTTGGCACCCAACAAACAAAATAAAATAACCACCACAGCTACACAGCCAATGATAAGCGTCGCCCTGTTGGTTTCTTCTATCTGTTTTCGTTTACTGGATACTTGTTTTGTAGCTTTCATATCTATTGCCTGTTACCTTTTTGGTGTTGGTTGAGTAAATATCGCTTCAGGTCTTTCAGTCACTGAGCGGGTGGTCACAATATTCGGGACATCAAGCGCAACCTTTTCGCTGGAATTAAACAAGATTGCATCAAAGCTAAGATCAACAGAGTACGTCACGCCATCAGTTCTGGAGAATTCAGATAACACCACATCGCTAAAAGCGTTATTCTTGGCATTAGCGTCGTCATCGGTGTGGAATTTTGTAAATTTCAGCGTATCAATATATGTATTTACCGCTGCCAAGTCGTTAGTTTTACCTTGGATTTTTATAGTATTAGCCTCAAAATCAACCTCGAGTTGTGTGATGGTTACCGACTGCGGGGTTACCTGCTGCATGTAGGTGAACAACCTGTTCGCAGCTACTTTGTCGCCATGCAGTTGATCTAGCACCGACAGCTGGTTCTGCACGGTCAGGATTTTATTAAGATCAGTTGTGCCGGTCAGGTCTTCGCTTTGGGTCTTAATATCACGCGTCAGGTCATTAATATTCTTTTTCTGGAACACGTACACCGTGAAACACATGGATAGGAAAATAAACAGCGATGCGCCCCCAACAATAACTGCTACGGCCGTCACAAGCCGCTTTTCGCGCTGCGCCTTCAGGAACGCAACTTTTATGTCAGGAAGGAGATTAAATTGAATCATATGCCCTCTCCGCCAATCCGGCAGCTACACCAAAGTGATTTGACACTGCCAAAAGTTCGCTTTGCCTGTCTTGAGTAAACGACACATTGCGCCAGGCATTGCCGATTTCTACTTCAAGCCGGAATTTGTTTGCTAAATGCACTGGAAACTCTGGCATTGACGAGGCGGCACCAGTAACAATAATCCGCCCAACGTTTACTCCCGTATAGCGTGTTTGGAAAAACTTAATCGATTTTTCTATATCGCTTGTTAACGTATCAATCGTGGCAGCAATTGCCTCATATACGCGACCTTCGAGCTTGTTTTGGCTCATACCAAACTTGAATACAAATTGCTCGGCTTGCTTTTCGTCAATATTCAAATTTTGTGCAGCCGAACGCACAATAGCCTCTGCGCCAGTGGGAATAGCACGTGTTAACCGCGGCGCGTTATTCATCACAATTACCAGGTCAGTACTTTTCTGCCCGATATCAATAATTAACTGTGGCGCCGTTACACTTTCGCCAGTCAGTGCTCGTGCAAGCGCTAAGTTGTCAGCCTCGAACGCAATTACATTCAGCCCGATTGACTCCAACATATCCAGCCGCTGCTCAATAAAATTATTGTCAACGCTCGATAGCAGTATCTCTACCTTAGTTTTATCGGCTGGTGAATCACCCACCACAGCCCAGTCCATCTTGGAACTATCAAGCGGCGTCGGAATAAATGTATCCGCTTGGTAATGCAGCGCTTTCGCTAGCTCGTGCTCTGGTAAACGCTCGAAGTCGATTAGTGTGGTAAATACGCGATTCGACGGCAAGCCGACAGCAACGTTCTTTTCTGTTACCTTTGCCTGCACTAATAAATCACTAATTACCTTTAGTAACTTTTGCTGATCGGATTTGGAATCACTCAGTACAAGCTTGCTCTCCACTGGCACATAGGCATACCGTACCAGTGTTCTGATGGGTCCAGAGCCGGTAAGTTCAACAAGTCGTACAGCAGTCGTACCGATGTCGAGGCCAAAAAAGCTAGTGACATTGCCTAATATGTTCATGTTTGCCCACTTGGTTTATTCATGTGTATTAGCTCCGATTATACCATAAGCGTATTTGTTTTTTACATGTGTTTTATTCCATTCCCTACAGCACCGGCGGCAAGCTGGTCATGGCATCGTAGGTCGTAT
>CAZGQU010000053.1:0-4047 GCA_964527845.1 uncultured Candidatus Saccharibacteria bacterium
ATATTTTGCTATAATACTAAAGTGTCAATAGAAAATAAAAACTTTTCATCAAGCCCAGAAAATATCCAATCAGAAGAAATGCTACTCCTTGAGATACAGGCTGGCCACCAGAGGCAGCTCGAGGAACTCGGTATTGCAGACAAAGCGCGGAGAGTATGCGGACTTGATAGTGTCGAAGATTACAACAACAGTTTAATCCGTATGTCAGTCGCGTATCCAAGTAAGCTCAAAGACAAAGGTGGCACAGTGGTTGAACTGCCGAGTGTTCGCTTTGCCATACCACACATCAGTAAATCAGGACATATAAGTACAAGCTTTAAGTATGCCAAAGTAGCAGAAGTGTACGAAGGAATGGTATATCCGAATGGTGAGTTTACTGAAGAAGACACTGCTGCAGTACTTGATATGCTGGCAGGCTTAAAAAAGGCGAAATATTCAGACTTTCTGCGGCAATTATCCAGTTACTTGGCAAATATAAACGACCCGAACGCTGCGATAATGCGACTGCCAAAAGTAGAAGAGCGCCACAAAGCTTGAGCTAATTAATTGACAAATGTTGTGTAAATTGCTATAATAGTGAGTGTAATACTTGTAAGTCACACGCGAAGGTAAGCATATGACACAATCATTCGAACATCAACCATCGCAGGCAGAGGTTTCGCTGTTTGAGCGTGAAGATTTGCGCGAATGCGCAAAGTATGATGACGAGCTACGACTATACATGGAAACAGCACAGATGACCGAAGCTTTGATGGGTCGCTATCCAGATGACGCAGACTGCCAAAACTTACATGTCCGCATCCAGAGCTTACTAGAAGCCTATTGTGCCGACGCTGGCTACACTCCTATTCCTCCGCAAAAACTAGGTGATTTACATCCGTAAACTTGATACAATATAAAGACGTTTATGGCAAAAAAGAAAAAACAAACAAGACGGAAAAAAGTAGAGCCGGTAGCAAGCGGCGAGCGGTCGGCCTTTTGGGGTTATAGCGGCGCGGTATTATTGTTTATTTTTGCGCTCTTTTTGTTGCTGGGTGGCTTTGGTAGCGGCGGTGATTTACCAGTTGGATTGTTTCACGGTGCCTATACCGTGCTTGGTTGGGTAGCATACTTTTTGCCGGTAGCCTTCATTTATTGGGGCGTGTATAAGTTCATGGCTGAAGATCGGCGAATACCCTTGGGAAAGCTTGCTGCTATGGCTGGCGTATTGTTATTTGCGGCTGGTTTCTTCTTTACGGCATTTGCTCGCGACGACGGCACCGGTTCATATACCGGCGGACATGGCGGTTGGGTTGGCGAAACGCTAGGCAATGCACTCTTGCAAGCCCTCGACAAAGCACCGGCCTCAGTGACGCTGTTTATTGCTACGGTGTTTGCCGTCTTTTTTGCGTTTAGTATTTCACCGAAAGTGCTATTAAAATTAGGCGATCTATTCAAGCGTGACCGCGAAGACACCGATTTGGAAGATTTGCAGGCAAAAGCACAAGAAAGCAACTTCAAGCTTAACGAAGGCGTGCCTGTCGAACACCATGATGATCCGAAGGAAGCGCCACGCCTAAGTTCGTTGAAAAACAGCGCCAGCAAACTAACGACCAAAGAAAACCACGAAGCGTTGACCACGGCAAGCGATCCGGATTGGAAATTTCCTTCAATTGACTTGTTAAATCAAAAACAGGATAAGGCAGATGCTGGTGATGTCAACGGCAACGCGGCGATTATCCATGATACGTTTGCGAACTTTAACATTGACGTCGAGATGGAAGGCGCAAATGTCGGTCCGCGCGTTACGCAATATACGCTTAAACCGCCGACAGGAGTAAAGTTAACCAAAATCACAGCGCTTGAAAATAACTTAGCGCTTGATTTGGCGGCGCATGCAATCCGCATGGAGGCGCCAATTCCTGGTAAGCGTGCTGTCGGTATCGAGGTACCGAACGTAAAAGCAGCAACCGTTCGCATTAGCTCTTTACTGCAATCAAATGAATTCAGTGGCATTAAAAGTCCGCTGGGGTTTGTGATAGGTAAGGATATTGCCGGGCGCCCGATAGTTGCGGACCTGGCGAAAATGCCGCACATGCTGGTTGCCGGTCAGACTGGTTCTGGTAAATCGGTTATGATTAATACCTTCCTGACGAGCTTGCTGTATCGTAATACGCCGTCGGACTTAAAGCTGATCTTGATTGATCCAAAGCAAGTGGAAATGGCGCCGTACAATGACATTCCGCATCTGTTAACACCAGTTATCAATGAACCTGAGAAATGTATCAGTGCGCTTAAATGGGCCGTTGCAGAGATGGAGCGCCGCTTACGTACTATGGCAGAAGTTGGCCGCCGCAACATCGGTGAGTACAACAGCCTGAAAAAAGAAGAAGGCATGCCCTACATTGTGATTGTGATAGACGAGCTGGCGGATCTTATGATGATGGCCGCTCGCGATGTTGAAGCACTGATTGTGCGATTGGCGCAAAAGGCTCGTGCAGCCGGCATCCATCTGGTGCTTGCAACTCAGCGTCCGAGCGTTGATGTTATAACCGGCCTGATTAAAGCCAATGTGCCGGCGCGTATTGCGTTTACTGTTGCGAGTCAGGTGGATTCACGGACAATTATTGACCAGGCGGGTGCCGAAAAGCTCCTCGGTCGCGGCGACATGTTGCTGTTAACGTCGGAAATGCCAAAACCAAAGCGCATACAAGCAGCATTGATTGAAGATGGCGAGACTGCTAAGGTGACAGACTTTATTAAAGAGCAGCGGCCGCCGCAGTATGATGATGAAGTGGTGAGCCAGCCGGTGCAAATCGGCAAGGGTGGCGTGATAGCCGAGATGAGCAGTAGCGATGCCGACGACGATATGTGGCGCGACGCGGTGCATGTGGTGCTGGAATCGCGCAAGGCGAGCACCAGCTTATTGCAGCGCAAATTACGGATTGGCTACGGCCGAGCAGCGCGGCTTATCGAGACTATGGAAGAGCAGGGCATTATTGGTCAAGCTGATGGATCGCGACCACGCGAAGTTCTCATCAGCAGCATGGACGATGTCTTTGGCAACATAGATGCGGTTGATGTCCAAAACCCCGAGGACGAATACCTGAGTCAGTAATTAATACATCGTAAACATGGCGTCGCCGTACGGATGGCGGCTTGCTAAACCTGTGGAGATCTTGCAATTAATATACTTGCAAAAGTAAGCTTATGGTTTTAGCATAAAGGTAAAACAAAGACGCCAAATGGAGGGACGTAGGGCATGCGACACGAAGATGTTGTAACCGAGAGACTTACAATGGGCTGTTGCGCCTGCGTCACTCCGCCAGGCCCTTTTGAAAAATTGAACATAGCCCTTTACGCCCCAGTCCATGCGACCGGGGCGCTTACTTTTAATAGGGAGAAATTCCATGGCTGCTGAGCTCATTGCGCCTACGGATGAGCTCACTGGACTGCCGTATCCAATTGCGCCCAAATGTGAACCCATTCCTGAAGGCCGTCCAGATATTGCTGATATTCATCATGGATTCCACAAGGAAAGAGACCTTGCTGGTATGGGATTGCCAGGCATTGCGCTTCGTAATTGCTGGAAACAACTTGTTGAACGCGATTTGCATAATGAAGGCCCTGGTTCGTACCACCGTTTTTACGACAGAACAGAGTTACCAGCATATGTTGAGACCATGCACTGTTCAGATAAAAAGAAGGCTGAAACAGCAACCCGTCAATTCGAAGCGGAAACCTTTGGTCGTGTAGTATTAGCGTGTGCAGGAGTAATTCCTAGGAAGGTTATTGACTTGTCCTCGGGCGATCCAGTAGAGCGCGATATGACTCGTCGGGAGTTAAAGTTTTTACGTACTCCAAGTCTGCACGATTCCTTTGGATACAAGTATATTACCTATAGTTATGATCCTATACGCGAGTTTTTAGTTGAGCATGTGGTTAAACAAGATCTTAGGCACTTAACGCAGAGTAGACTCGATGAGTTTTTGGAAACCAAGGACAGCCATCGGAAAATGGTACTAGGCAAAATGCTACTGAAAAATGCGGCCGCCGTTGCAAGCGATG
>CAZGQU010000053.1:4057-5067 GCA_964527845.1 uncultured Candidatus Saccharibacteria bacterium
TACTCTGAAAGAAAAGTATAAAATTCTCAAGCGGGAGGGGAGGGTGCATCCTGCAATGCCTCCAGATCCTCAGACTCTAGTAACGTACAAGCTGAATATGAACAATAAACTCCGTAATTTAGTGTGGAAGTTGCAATCGTCTATTTTAGAGTCAGTTTATAATTCATAATTCTTGACTAACAGAGGTAGTAATAGTATAATCGACTAGTTATTAGCTCGGCTTGTGGCGTAAGGCGCACAGGCTTTAACCAAAGGAGGCATTCTTATGCAACAGTACGAAATTGCTATTTTGTACGATCCAGACCTAGAAATAGATCTGGACAAAGCTACCAAACGGGTAGAAAAAATATTTACCGACAATGGCGGCAAAATCACCAATGTCGATAATTGGGGTAA
This sequence comes from uncultured Candidatus Saccharibacteria bacterium, assembly GCA_964527845.1. Lineage (GTDB taxonomy): Bacteria > Patescibacteriota > Saccharimonadia > Saccharimonadales > UBA4665 > CAZGQU01. Next base: position 4,454 of record CAZGQU010000053.1, read on the forward strand.
GCGCAAGTTGGCATACCCTATCAATAAAAATGAATCAGCAGTGTATGTATTTTACGCTGTAGATTTACCAGGTGATGGCGTGCGTAAGATTGAAAGTACGCTGAACATTACAGACGAGGTAATCCGTTTCTTGATTACCAAGCCGGACCTCAAGGCTATTGCCAAAGCAGAGGCTGCAAAAGCCAAGCAAGCCGCTCGTCGTAGTAGCGACAGCGAAGAATCTCAGGAAGATTCTAGCGAAGAAAACGAAAAATAAGTACAATAGGGTCATTAATAAAATAGGCAGTCAGGGCACTACCACAACCTAGAAAGCTCGGCTACGAAGGAGGGGTATATGGCACGGAGTGTCAATCAAGTCATCTTAATGGGGAATTTAACACGTGATCCGGAGCTTCGAACGACGCCAAACGGCCAAAGTGTATGTAGCTTTAGCTTGGCGCTGAACCGCAGCTACAAAGATCAAAGCGGCGAATGGCAAGAAGCAACCGATTATATTGATGTTGTTGCCTGGGCAGCCTTAGGTGAGCGTGTGGCGCAATACCTGAGCAAAGGGCGTCGCTGTCTTGTCCAGGGCCGCTTACAAAGCCGCAGCTGGGAACAAGACGGCAATAAGC
>CAZGQU010000054.1:0-2550 GCA_964527845.1 uncultured Candidatus Saccharibacteria bacterium
CGGTACCGTTGCCGGCACGACAGTTTTCAAGACTGTTTCCTTAAACCACTCGGACACCCTTCCACTTGGCGAGAGAGAGGGATAGCGGGCTTCGCCCTTCTTCACTCAAGCATGCTCGAAGTAAACTTCTATGCGTGCTTTCGCTTCGCCGAACCCTTCGTTCGCTTACTCTCACTTCTTACGGGTTCGTATCCTTCTTTCATAATTCTCCATAGCTCCGCAAACGCGAAGCGACGGAGAATGGCGGAGAGAGATGGATTCGAACCCTCGCGGGGGATTGCTCCCCCCTATCGATTTAGCAAACCGACCCCTTCAGCCACTTGGGTACCTCTCCGTATTTGTTCAAATAAAACAGCTCAAGTATACCATTTCACTCCTGTTAATGAAAGTGGATTAATAAAGCGCGTAGCGTACGCAACTTTTGCCGTGGTACAATAACGCTAATGGCAGAGCAGACTCCTGGCCAAGTAATCGGCCCGAATTCTGACGGTGGACAAAATAGTACTGAGCCGCCGGCTGCTTCTATACCCCCAATCCTCCAATCCCCTAGTGAACCGTCAGCTTCACCCCAACCGGAACCGCAATTGCCGCCTTCTTCTCCTGGTAGTCAGCCAAATCTCTACGAAGCACCAGCAACTTTACAAAATAATGTTCAGACAAACAATGACGGCGCCATAACATGGACCGCTTCCGAATATATTGGTCACGAGAAGTCAGCTGCTTGGTATATGTTATTGTTTTTGGTTGCAGTTATTATTGCGGCTGCCGTATATTTCATAACCTCAAAAGACATTATGTCAGTAATCGTAGTGATGATTGCCGCTTTTATTTTTGGCATTTACGCTGCTCGTCCACCTCGAACATTGCAATATGGCATTGATGATCATGGTATTTCAATTGGAAAAAAACTGTACCCATATAGCGATCTCAAAGCGTTTTCAGTTACGGGCGAAGGCGCGTTTGCCAGTATTACTTTCATGCCAATGAAGCGTTTTATGCCGCCGTTGTCGATATACTTTGACCCGCAAGAGGAAGATAAAATTGTAAGTGCACTTAGTCTATGCTTGCCGATTGAAGAGCCGCGCCGTGATCCAATTGATCGTCTAATGCGCAAAATTCGCTTTTAGGTTGTTTGCGTTTGCGACGAATCAGTAATTTTCTGGCTGCCATCACGAATTTCGCCAACGATTTCTTCTAGTATATCTTCGAGCGCGACCATGCCGAGCATACCATCCGAGCTGACAACTTGTGCCAAATGAGCGCCGGAATGGCGCATGGTTGTAAGTGCACTTCTAAGCGGTTCGTTTGCCCGCAGAGTCACGAGCGCCCGTATTTTACGTCGAGGGATTGGTTTTGTGTGCTCAGCTTCATCTAAATCAAGAATGTCTTTTAGGTGCAAATAGCCAATAAATTTGCGTGGTTTATGATAGACCGGAAATCGCGAATAGCCGGTCTCGGCAGCCAATTTTTCAACTTCCTCTGCTGTAGCTTTGCTAGAAATAGCCACTAATTTATCGGTTGGTAATAGCACCGAGCGAATCGTGCGCTCGTCAAAATGGAGCGTGCCACTAAGAAGGTGTTCTTTATCTTCACTGAGCAATCCTTCGCGGTGTGATTCCTCAACAAATCCTGCTACCTCATCACGCGTAAAGGTGCTTGCAACCTCATTTTTAGGGGGAATGCCCAGCAAGCGGCAGGTTATGTTTGCTAGAACATTCAGTGATATAACAGCTGGATATAACAGCCGGACCACAAAAGCCAACACAGGTGTGAGTACGAGTGTTACCCTATCAGGGCCAGCGAGCGCGATATTTTTTGGTATCATTTCGCCGAATACGACGTGCAAATACGTAAGCACAAGCAGCGCAACCACAAACGATGCCGGATGGAGTAGCCATGGTGCAACACCTAAATTATGGAAGGGTTGCTCTAAAAAGTGGGCGATGAACGGCTCGCCGATGGCACCAAGCCCTAATGAACATAAAGTGATGCCAAGTTGCGCTCCTGCCAGCATAACAGATATCCGCTCCATAGCGTTCAGTGTAATTTTTGCCCGACGCGACCCATTGAGTGCCTGTAGTTCGATAGCACTTCGTCTGGCCGAAACCAAACCGAATTCGGCTCCTACAAAAAATGCATTACTGAGTAGCAATAAAACAATAAGGAGGAGTGTCACGCTCATAGTTACTGTTCGTCCTCCTGTTGTTTCGTGACACGCATGCGTATTCGGTCAACGCGTCGGCCATCCATGCGCTCCACTGTCAGATTTACTTCTAGGTTGTTGCCTTCTCTGTCAACTGCCGAAATGGTGGTAGTGTCGCCAACATTCGGGATGTGTTCTAACCGGTCTGCGACTAAACCGCCAATTGTCTCGAACTCTTCTTCGTCTGGCAAAAAGACATCGGTTTCTTGGCCTACTTCATCGGGGCGCAGTAAGCCCGATAGCATCCAGCTGCCATCTTCGCGCGCCCGCACAGTCGAGCTGGATCGGTCGTGCTCGTCGTGGACTTCGCCGACTAATTCCTCGATAAGGTCTTCGATAGCTGTCTA
>CAZGQU010000054.1:2560-5025 GCA_964527845.1 uncultured Candidatus Saccharibacteria bacterium
ATAGTCACGATGCCATCAGCCCCACCAAACTCGTCGATAATAATTGCCATTTGCAGTCCACCGCTACGAAGTGTTGTCAGTAGTGGTTCAAGCTGTATGCTCGATGGCACGACAATCGGCGGCTGCATGATGTCTTGTACTGGCGTGGAGTGTCGTTTGTCTTTTGCGAGTACCAAAGCTTGTTTAATATGAACAATGCCAACCGTATCGTCTAAATTAGTTTTTACTACCGGAAACCGAGAGAAACCAGTCCGCTTAGCAAGCTCAATTACATCGGCTGCCGAATCGTGCACCGTAACTGTACGCACCCGAATGCGCGGCGTCATGACATCAAGCGCCATAAGCTCCCCAAACGCCAGGGAACGTTCAAGCATAAGAGCAGTTTCTTTCGGTAAAGTCCCCTTCTCGGCCGAACGCCGTACCAGTGATGTTAGCTCATCGGCAGAACGTGCTGAGGCAAGCTCTTCTTGCGGCTCTAGTCCGATGCGCCGAATTAAAAAGTTAGCGCTGTTATTCAAAAATCGGATCGGATAATACATAGCCTTGCTAAATCCGCGCTGTATACCCTGAACGACACGTGCGGTTGCCAAAGGCTTGGTGATTGCTAAGTTTTTGGGTACCAACTCGCCAAATATCATAGTTACGATGGTGGCCAGGATAACACCCAATAACAGCGAAAGACTGGTTACGGCAGCACCAGTTACACCGATAGCCTCGAGCGGTGTTATCAGTAGCGACGCAATTGATGGCTCAGCCAACAAACCGATTGCTAGGTTGGTGAGCGTAATGCCAACTTGCGCACCAGACAACTGGGTCGAAAGTGATTTTAAGGCAGTTAGCACGCCTTTGGCGCGCCTGTCGCCTTTGTCTGCTAAACGTTCGACAGCGGCACGGTTCACTGTAATAAAGGCAAACTCAGCAGCGACGAATACTCCACAAAGTAGTACAAGGAGTAAAGAAATAGCGAGAAAGAGCAGTTCACTCATTAACTATGTACTAGTGTAGAGTGAAACGGACATAATCGCAATCAATACGGATGCGATATTTAATCGGTATATCATCTGCGGTTGCCTGCAAACAGGCGAACAAGCAGCGATGCTACAAGCGTGTATACAATAATTGCGATCAACGTGGATGCTTCGAAGTACGACCGGTTGGTAATTTCGCCATCGTAATTAAAGAGTCCGAAAAACGGTGCAGCAAACGGCTGGCTGACACTGTATATAAAGTCGGCAAATCCATTATTTGGGTTGGCGCCAAACAGTAATAACAAGAATCTAAATAGCAATAATCCAATAATAATGCTGGCAATGAACCATATTATTCGCCCCAAGACACCTCCTGCCGTATCGGATTCGAGCACTTCGGTACTTTTCTGGGTGGTATTTCCGTCTGTGGTGGTAGTTTCGCGGACCTCTTGTACTTTTTCTGCCATGGCTGCCTCCTTAGTGTTAACTGTAGTTATTTAACAATACGCAACAAGCAATAAGCAGTATAAAATCTTACACGCCAACATTAGAAAAGTGTAAAATAACTTACATTTCAATTGCTTACCTAAGGGTACAGTAGTAAGTATAAGGAGGTGCCTTATGACCACTGTCCTGAAGCGTTACTACATCCGCGATTCCGAGACTAACGAACTGTGGTGCGTGAAAAGTCCGGCAGATATAGATAGCTAGGCAGAAGTTTCACCGCTGTAAAATTTATCACTGAGCAATGTATTGTGTTCCTTGTAAAATCTTCAACATAAGAAGTACAAGGAGGCAGGCTTGAAGTACAATTTCCGTTCTGGTGTGCAGTACGAATATAAACACACCCTTATTTTAGGAACTATCGGCCTTATTATCATCGGTGTATTCATAGGTGCGGGCATCAGTAGCTTACTGCATCGATCAACCGCCAGTGAGAATACGACGATTACTCGTGTAACCAAAGCTCCTACTCAAGAGAATGCAGCCCCCTCTGTTCCGTCAACCACGGAGGCTGCTGCACCTTCTTCTCAAGCCGTCCCGACAACAACTTCAACTCGATTAAGCTTTGCCTTGTCGCGCAAATCTTCCCCAATTTCATCTAGTAATACTACTCAGTTTCCTTCCTCGTCGGATACTCAGCCATCAAGCCCTACACCTCTACCTGTCGGGGGTCGTGGTGGTGAAGATTCAGACCCAGACTCTGGCGAATCCTCTGTTCCGTGTTCTTGCAACTCAGTAATGGATACGGTAGATACAATAGTGAATATCGCTGACAATACAACCACGAATCTCACAAATGCCCTCGGCTTGTAGATTGAAGCTGTGCAACTAAAAAAACTACCTCCAAGAGGTGGTCTTAAATTTCTCCTGGTACACCCGGCAGGATTAGCGCACACAATCTGCCAAATGGCAGATTGCACTTTTCCGCTCAAGCAAGCTCAGAATGCATTATTGAGCGTGCTTTCGCTCCACGATTCCTGCGACAACAATATT
>CAZGQU010000055.1:0-3687 GCA_964527845.1 uncultured Candidatus Saccharibacteria bacterium
CTTATATTGTAGCATAAGCTTAATAAAATGTCAATAATATATCTTACATTTAAGCCTGTACAAAGCGTCGATTTTACACAATAATTAAGGGTATGAAAAAGCTTATGCCCAACCAGCAGGGCTTGATTCCGCTGCTTATCTGTATATTCACTGTAGTCATTGGCCTCATCGTCCTCGCTTACATCCGTGTATCTAATGCTCAGTAATTGCAATAATATACATCTTATGTTATAGTATTCTTTATGAAAGAAGCGCAGCAAGCTAAACCTGTTGAAATGCTCGAAGCATTTAGTCGAGACGAGGCTCAGAAAGCTGCAGAAGTTCTATCCTATCCCGATCTTGAAATATACGCTCAACAAGCTAAAAGCAAAGATGGCCGACTTTTTAACGAATTTGTCGAAAGCGAGCCAGGAACTTTGGAAGAAGAGGATAGGGCACGTGCCGTTGCTGTTGGAAATTTTGTTTTAACTGGCCTGCAATTGCAGCATTCTCTTGGAGAGCGACGCGAGATTGTATCGCAAAGATTCACGGAAGCTTCAATTGAGTTGTATGGAAGGCCAGAGCCTGATAAAGTAGCGGCGCTAGCTGCACGAGAACTGAAGCAGGTGCAATCATACAAGCACAACCCAGCTGTTGACCAAGAAAGAGTTGCGCGCTTGGAGAAGTTCTTTAGCAGCCAATTGCAAGATAATGATCCATCCGTTCCTGAACATATGGACCGACCTTTGATAGAAGCATTAGACCAAATGAAAGAGATGTTGGCTGGTCGCTACGGGGACATTGCAGAGATTTTCAACAAGGCAGCAGCTGACTATTGTAAACTTTCTCCCGAGCAGACGTCGGATTTGTTCAAGAAGGCAGTAGTACAGTTAGCGAAGGACAATCCAGCATGGAATGACTGGAGCGTTGAGGTGGGTAAAACTCGTGCTATGAGCGTGAATGACAGAAAACGATTAATTAGTGTCGGTAGTATATCCAGGGCAGCTGATAAGCTCCTACCCCTATTTGCACACGAAGTGCTTGTACATGCGCAGCGTGCCGTAAATGGCAGTAAGCTCCAAAGCTATGCGGCAGAACACGGTATGCCGGATTATCTGGGGGCGGAAGAGGGGCTTGCGAAATTTGTGCAGATTGCTTTGAGCGGTGATCGTACTCCAGTAACTAGTGACATCTACATGAATACTGGTTTTGCGCTTGGCCAGTTAGGGCAGCCTCAAATTACGCGGACTCAATTACAACAGGTATATCTGGATAAATTAATAGTGGCCAAACAAGCAACAGGCACAGAAGTTGATTTGCCGGATATGGTGTCAAAATCATGGAGTCATGTGAACCGTATTTATCGCGGTTCTCTGGGGAATGAAGTAGTTGCTGTAAACACTAAGGATATTGCGTACCATAAAGGATTTCTCCAGATTTCCAGTTATATCCAGCAGCAAATTGAGAGTGGAATGTCTGCAGAAGAAATATTTGATTACCTTGTATCTGCTAAATTTGACCCAACTAACCCTAAGCACGTAGGTCATATTAAAGCGCAAGCAGTAAAACTAAGAGATAGACAATAATAAGCAAAAATTATATAATATGGAGATGCAAAAAAAGCAGCCATCTGTAGTCATTGGCCCAACCACCTCGCTGGATGTATTGGAGTTTGGCATAAAGAACGTGCCTGCGAAAGTAGATACCGGCGCCGATTCTTCTGCAATTTGGGCGAGTAACGTATACGAGCACGAAGGGGTGCTGTTTTTTACTCTTTTTGGTGCCGGGTCACCATTTTATACAGGCGAAACACACCAAACCAAGGAATATACCAAGAGTTTGATCAAAAACTCTTTCGGCCAAACCGAGGAACGGTATAAGGTGAAGCTGAAAGTTTCGATTGCTGGAAAGGTTATCAACGCGAACTTTACGCTTGCTAATCGTGCTGCCAACAAATTCCCGGTACTTATTGGCCGCCGTACGATGCACGGTAGGTTTATCATTGATGTGTCTCGAGAGACGCATAATCATCGTTCAGGGGTTTTGGTGCTATGCTCGAAAGAGATAAAGAGCGTCAATGATTTCTTTAGTGACATGCAGAAGCAGAATCCGAAGCTGCAGATTACAGTAGCAACATACGATAATTTGGAATTTACGATAAGTGATAAAGGTACATCCATAAAGTTGGCAGATTCGGGCAAGGATATTGCTGATTTTGCGGTTGTGTATTTTAAGACTTTTTCGCTGGCGCCTGACTTTGCAGCTGCAGTTGCACAGTATCTGGAGCGGCGAAATGTGCCGTTTTTTGACAAAGCAGTCAAGCTGCATCCTGCCACCAGTAAACTATTGCAATACGTGCTCTTACAAGAAAATGGCGTGCCGGTGCCGGACAGCATATTTTTGCCCAGCAATAAACTGCCGGATGCGTACAGTACACTAAAAGAGAAATTAGGTGTGCCGTTTATCCTAAAAGATATCCACGAGAACAAGGGGCGGTACAACTATTTGGTAAAAAACCAAAAAGAGTTCAAGTCAATCACTGCCCAAATGAAGGATAAGGACTTGCGCCTTATTGCGCAGAAATTTATTCCAAATAAAGGTGATTATCGGCTGGTTGCCATTGGCGGGCGGGCAGAGATTATTATGCTGCGCTCTGGCAAAGAAGGCACGCATTTGAATAACACAGCACGAGAAGCAGAGGCGACACTGGTGAGCGAAGCCGAATTGCCGCGAGAAGTAATCGATCAGGCATTGTTTGGGGCTGAGTTGTTAGGTTTTAGTATTGCCGGCGCTGATTTTGTGCAGGATAATGAAACTACGTTGTGGTATTGCTTAGAGATTAATGACGCACCACAATTAGCGAGCGGAGCTTTTGTTGACAAGAAACAATCTGTTGTAGCTGAGTTTCTGCGCAAGAAAGCAAATATAAACTAGGTCAGGACAAAACATGAGAATAATTATTTTATCGAAAGGTGCAGCGAACTATTCGACGCGAAGGCTCAAAGAAGAGGCATTGGCGCGCGGACATGATGTGCGAATTTTGAATTATGCGAAGTGCTATGTTTCGGTAGAGAGCAATAACCCGGTAGTGCGATATCAGGGTGAAGAAATTCGTGACATTGATGTTATTATTCCGCGGATTGCTTCGAGTCTTACTCGCTATGGCGGTTCGATTGTACGGCAATTTGAAATGCAAAATGTATTTACGACTACCAGCTCGATTGCACTTGTCCGCTCACGCGACAAGTTGCGTAGCTTGCAGCTGCTAGCTAAAACTGGCGTTGGTATACCTAAAACGGTGTTTGCGCGCGAAACTGCCGATTTTGAAGACGTATTAGAGCAAGTCGGCGGCGCCCCGGTAATTATTAAGGTAGCACGCGGCACGCACGGTAATGGTGTGGTGCTGGCCGAAACTCGCAAAGCCGCCAAGGCGGTGATGCAGGCATTTTATGTTGAGGGTGTAAACTTTTTAGTGCAAGAGTACATCGAAGAAAGTGCCGGTACAGATATTCGTGCATTTGTAGTCAATGGTAAAGTCGTTGCCAGTATGGAGCGCCGTAGCTTGACTGATGATTTTCGTTCGAATATCCACCAGGGCGGAGAAGGTACACCAGTAAGATTGTCCCAAGATGAGCGTCGGACCGCTCAAAAAGCCGCAAAGGCAATGGGTCTTACTATATGCGGTGTCGACATGATGCGCAGTAGTCG
>CAZGQU010000055.1:3697-4951 GCA_964527845.1 uncultured Candidatus Saccharibacteria bacterium
CGGGCCTCTGGTGCTGGAAGTAAACTACAGTCCGGGTTTTGCAATCGAAAAAGTAACTAACCGGAACGTGGCAGCCACGATTATTGATTACATCGAACAAAATGCCAAAGGAAAACGCAAAAAAGACAAAGTCGGTGCGTAAAAATAATGAGACAAACTACGTTTTTCTCATCGCGCCGGGTGCGGAATAAATCCGCGTCTCGGGCTGCTCTTCTCCTTATTCTCTTATTGGCAATTGTGGCATGTGTAATAGGACTTGTTAACACAAAAAATATCAAAACCATACCGACAGCCCAGCTCGGAAACCAACTATTTCAGCTTGAAGTTGCAGACACTGAATTGGCACGAGAGCAAGGCTTAGGCGGTCGCCAGCCATTATCACGCGACTCTGGCATGCTGTTTGTGTTTGAATCGAGTGGCACGCATTGTTTCTGGATGAAAGACATGCGTTTTTCGATAGACATGCTGTGGATAAATGCTGGAAAAAAGGTCACGCACATTGAAAAGAGCGTTTCACCGAGTACGTATCCATATAGTTTTTGCCCAACCGAGCCGAGTTTGTATGTGTTGGAAGTACCTGCGGGCACAGCAGCTGCAACAGATGTGCAGGTCGGTGACCAGATCAGACTTAGTTACTAAAACGCTCATGGTATTATTAAGCGTATGGATCTGAATTTTATTCTGGCGGGCATCGTGCTAGCGCCAGTAGTGATACTAACGCTTTTTCGGGCAAACGCGGCGATTGCGTTTTTAGCGCTCAGTCTTGGAAACTTACTTGGCACGTATGTATCGAATGACACTGGCTCGTTTTTGCGCGGTTATATCGCACCAGCCGATCACGTGACGCAAAGCATCGTAAGTTTAACGCTCTTGTGGCTACCTGTGCTTTTGGTAGCAATATTTATGGCCAAGACAATCGCTCGTTCCCAACAACTGATTAATATTTTGCCAGCATTTGCGGTCGGACTGGTCGGATTACTCTTGTCGGAGCCGTTTTTAACGCCAGGTTTGCAAGACGCTTTAGCGGATAGTACGTTATGGGAACAGTTTACAAAATATCAGGCAGCCGTAGTGTTAGCTGGTACTGCCATGAGTTTGGTGCTACTCCGGATGCGCAATAAAGGCGACAGTCCGCATCACGGCAAGAAGCATTAAAGTGCTTCAATTATTGACTTTTAAGCAAAAATAAGGATAATATAAGGAGTTAATTTCCTAATAGAGGGAAAAGAGCAGCACAATCTTTATATAATATAT
>CAZGQU010000056.1:0-4646 GCA_964527845.1 uncultured Candidatus Saccharibacteria bacterium
ATGCGCTTGGGCATCCGGCAATCATGGCTGATAATTTGCGTTCATCTTGAGGCCGAAAAAGGCATAAAATAGGCTTGCCCATTTTTTCTGCTCGAGCAATTTCGTACCCTACTCCAAGCGATGGATTCGTCACCTCCGCAATGACAGCATGGGCTTGGCCAATCCAACGTATGTCATTGCTCCATATATCACCTACGGGCTTTGGCATTCCGGCTGCAGTGAGCGTTTTGTCAGCAAATATTTCGGTTAGTACTTCAGCGTAGCGCTTTATTATTGTGACAAGCTCACCATAGGTATCTGCATCATCTCGGCCCCCTCGGATTGAGCAGGCAAAATACACCTTATGCATGACTGAATTCCTGTCTGAGCCATTCATCAAGGGAACCGCCGCCGCCGGCAGTCAAGCAAAGTACTATATCACCGTTGGCGGCATGATGCGAAATTGCATGCTTTATCTCTTCGTTTAAATCTGATGCGTGTGATTTCGTTCGCGCCTGATTACTTAACAAGTTAACTAAATCTGATGAAGTTAATAATTGTAGTGTTTTATCTTCGCGGGCTAGATAACTTGGTACGACATATAGTTGTTTTACGTTATCAAATAAGTTTACTAACTCTTCTTTGATGAAATGTTGACGCGTATTGTGTAAGCCTTCGTACACCACCACTACATTGTCGCCGGCAATTTCGTGCGCAAGCTGGAGCGCGCCGCGTATTTTGGGTGGAGTGTGCGCGTAATCGCTATAAATGTTGGGTGCAATTTCTTCAAAACGGCGTGATAAGCCCGGGAACTTATTCATATGCGCAGTTAGTTTATCGACAGGTACGCCAGTTAGTCGATGAACCGCCACAATGACCTCGCAGGCATTTCTGCGATTAACAGCTCCCCCAAGTGTCAAATGCTCTAATTCATCCTGATCTTCGGTTAAAGCGTCAATATGCTCATCAATGTCCTTAGGCATACGCGGCGTATCATCTTGCCACATGACGACATGCTTACTCTGGCCAACAAATTGCGCGAATGCCTGTTCATACGACTCGCGTGTTGGGTAGATATCCGGGTGGTCCCAATCGATACCGGTAATAATCGCTATTTCAGGATGAAATGCGAGGAAATTGCGATCAAACTCATCTGCTTCATAGATAAAGTATTCCGATCCCTCCTCATAAGCACCCATATCACCAAAACTGAGCTTTGCACCCACTGAATAACTGATCGGCAGCTTAAGTTGGCGAAACAGCCAAATTGCCATTGCAGTTGTTGTGGTTTTGCCGTGAGTGCCTGCAACAGCTATAAGTTTCAGATTTTTTTGCGACAAAATTGCATTTATAAACTCGTCACGCTTGGTCATTTTTATGTTATTTTTGCGACAAAATTGCATTTCTGGCGAATCTGCCTGCTCAATGGCGACTGCGCTTGAGTATACGTACCAGTCTATGGGTGATTTAGTGTGACTGCTTGCAATAGCCTCCTTACTCTGGCCGATATGAATATCGGATATCCCATGGTTTCGCAGATAGCCTATGTATTGAGAGTCTTGTTTATCAGAACCCGAAACGGTGAAACCAGCTTGATGAGCGACTAAGCTTAACGGCCCAATACCTGCGCCGCCTATTCCTGAAAAGTATACATGCATATGTATCAGTCTATCATGTGGGCTACTGTGCTACACTGAAATTGTAAAAGAGTAAAATAAACATACGATGGACACACAACAGAAACGATACCTACACCGTATTTGGGCAAAGTTTGCACTCGTGAGACCGATGTATATAGCAGCTGTGCTTGCAGTGGTAATTGTAATTGGCGTGCTGGCACTGCGACACAACTACCAGACAATGGTGCATTTGCGCGAAGCAGTGTATCGAGCAGACGAGCGCAATACGGATGTAGAAGGAGCCTTACGAAACCTCCGGGAGTATGTGTATGGCCACATGAACACTGACCTGACAAGCGGCAAAGATTCTGTCTACCCGCCTATACAGCTTAAGTATACTTACGAACGGCTATTAGTGGCTGGGCAAGAGCAAGCGAAATCTGTCAATGAGCAAATCTATACTGATGCACAGAAGCATTGCGAAGCTTTATATCCGCAAAGTTTCTCAGGCGGTCCACGCGTACCTTGTATACAGGACTATATTGCTAGCCGCGGCGGAGAGACCAAGAAAATCCCTGACAGTTTGTATAAGTTTGATTTTGTTTCTCCGGTGTGGTCGCCAGACCTGGCCGGATGGAGTATTGTTATCGCGGTAGTGCTTGTACTGCTGCTAATAGCGCGAATAGCAATTGCAGCAATCGTAAAGAAGCTCAAAATATAAAATAGAGCGCACTGTGGTTGTGCGCTCTATGTAGATCTAGCTAACTAAAACTATCGTGTTGAGTTGTTGTTCGATGAAGATGAATTGTCGTTGTTAGTAGATGATGATGGGTTCTGGCTTGTTGAATCACTAGCTGGTGGTTGTTGCTGGCTGGTAGCCTTTGAACAATCTTGACCATTTGGATTCTGCTTCTGCCATTCTTTGATAGCTGATACAACCTTGCCGTTATCGGTTAAGTTTTCCCAGAAAGTAACCTGATCGCGGTATACAACCATCTGATCTGCTGGTCCGTGCAACTCACAACCAAGCTTTACAAGTGATATGTTGTTATTGCTGCTTTGGTTTTGCGCATCACCACTTGGAACGTTCAAGTAGTAAATATCTTGCAAGTCGATCGAGTCAGCATTAACTGCCTTAATTTTACCGAAGTATACTTGGCCGCCATTAAGGAATACGGCTTGGTATTTATCGGAATTAACGTATGATGACTCTTGTTTGTTGCCCTTGGCTACGCCTAAAGCTACCGCAACAATTATGACAACAACGCCGATGAGCAGAACTGCTAGTAAAAGATTTAAGAATTTATTGCTGTTTACTGACATTTTTCGTTTACCTTTTGAGTTACTTGAGCTACTGTCTTGAGTGTTATTTACTTGGTTTGGTGCATTGGAGCGACCAGGAGCTTGAAAGCCGCGATTTGAAAAATCCATGTATGTTTTCCACCTCGTTTATCGTTAAATTACTTATACTAACCGAGTATAATACATAAGCAATATAAAGTGCAACTAATTAGAAAAAGGAGTTGACAAACAAAAACACTCCAGAGTATGTTAGGGGTACCACCACTAATCATAAGAGAGGGAGAGTCAAGTCAATGGCATACAAGCATACAAACTCAAAGGGTGTTACATATTACCTTAACTCAAAGAAGGTAACGCTTCGCGGCGGTAAAGAACAGACTATTTACTACTTCAGCAAAGACGAGCGCGCTGATACTGGTACTGATCTACCAAGTGGTTACGAAGTAAATGAAAACCCACGTAACGGCTTTTTGACCGTTAAGCGTAAATAACCTTAGACATATAAGGCTAAGCGAGCATCTCTAGTAGGTGCTCGCTTTATTTTGTATGAAAAACATAAATTATACTTCTATGGGAATAAGTAGTACGGTATTATATCCTGATGGGCAAACCAATTTTAAAAGTAGAAAATCTCCAAAAATCCTACGACGGCAAAAAAGTTGTCAATGGTATTAGTTTTGAAGTCAAGAAGGGCGAAATATTTGGCATTTTAGGTCCGAATGGAGCCGGCAAAACAACCACCCTGGAAATGATCGAAACGCTAAGAACGATTGATGGCGGAACGGCCTCGATTGATGGCATTGATGTCGCAGAAGAGCCATATAAAATTCGCGCCATGATTGGTGTACAGCCGCAAACTCCTGGCTTCCAAGATAAAACCAAATTGACTGAGCTGATCGAAATGTTCGCAGCTGCATATGGCGAAAAGGTCAATGCGCAAGAGTTTTTGGAGGATGTTCAGCTCGGTGACAAAAAAGACAGCTTTGTGGAGAATTTATCTGGCGGTCAAAAACAACGTTTTAGTATTACAGCAGCGCTTGTACATAACCCGAAAGTATTTTTCCTGGACGAACCAACAACTGGACTTGATCCGCAAGCCCGCCGACACTTATGGGACTTGATTGAAGAAGTCCGTGGACGCGGTATTAGCGTGATTATGACGACACACTATATGGACGAAGCAGAGATCCTCTGCGATCGCATCGCTATTATGGACAATGGCAACATTATTGCACTTGATACGCCCAAAAATCTTATTAAGGAGCTCTTGAGTCGTGGCTTTAAGAAGAAGCAATATGTCGAACAGGCCAATCTTGAAGATGTCTTTATCGACCTGACTGGCAAGGAGTTGCGCGCATGAAAGATCTTAAACGACAATTATTCACTGTCTGGACATTTACCAGAATTAGCAACCGGCGGTTTTTCCGTGACCGTCTGGCACTCTTTTTCAGCTTTGCGTTTCAGCTTATTTTCCTGTTCGTGTTCGGCGGTCTAAACAGCGGCAACTCGGATCTTTCCTTTAAAGTGGCAATGATAAATAATTCAGATACACAATTTGCCAAGCAATTTGTAAGCGATGCCAACAAGCAAAAGGTACTGAAGGTCGACAAAGAGGTCACAAACCTTTCGCAGGCAAAGGAGAAGATGGGGCGCGGCGAATTAGATGCAACAATTATCTTGCCACTGTCGTTTGGGGAGTTGAAAGATGGCAAATCTTACCCTTCCGGCGAGGCCACCGTGCAATAC
>CAZGQU010000057.1:0-4617 GCA_964527845.1 uncultured Candidatus Saccharibacteria bacterium
CTGTATATAAGCGTTTTAAGAAAGTAGCCACCCATGGTCGATTGACAGTATAGAGCATTATTTTTAGTTTGTAGCGTTTGGCAAGTGTATATGTTAGCGGATTAAGCAGCCATGCGTTGAGCGAGATGCCGCTAGCGCCAATGCGTCTCGCTTCGTGGACAATTTCTATAGGGCTGAAATGTTCGCTAATAAAAAAGTCTACTTCCGGCAAAGCAGCAACAACATGCTTCATGTCATTGTGTTGATAGCCGGTTAGAGTGATGCGGTGCTTTGGAAATTTGCGAAGCGTGTTGATGAGTGCGGTCGCGGTGCCTGATTCTTTGACGTCAATAATTACCGGCATTTTGTGGCTGATGGCCTTTAGGGCGTCCTCGGCCGACGGCATATATTCGCCATTTTTAAGCGGCTGCATGCACAAATCTTTGTACGTGCTGTCACGAATGCACACTGAGGCGTTATTGAGGTTTTCAGTGTTTTTATCATGGCACAGCACCAATTGGTCGTCTTTGGTGCGCCGAACATCGAACTCAATAGCGTCAACCTTAAGCTCAAGTGCTTTTTGAATTGATTCAATGGTGTTTTCAAGGGCAAGGCCAGCGGCCCCTCTGTGTCCAACAATTTTCACTGTTCTTGCACCTCGGTTGTTTGTCTGGTCATAGAATTACAAGCGTCAAGAGCACTTAAAAGCTCCAAGCGTACGTACATATATTGGTAGTGTACAATATATCCATACGAAAATACTAACGTGTGTAAGGAGCAATACCGATGCCAGATTTTAATAAAGTGTTAACGCCCGGTGATTACCAAAGTGGTACGGTGAACACAGTGGTAGAAATTTCTAAGGGTTCGATGATGAAAATCGAATGGGACCGTGAACGAGCGGCCTTTATGCTGGATCGGGTTGAGCCCGGGATTTTTGCCAAGCCTTGCAACTACGGTTTTATTCCGCAGACATTAGACGAGGATGGCGACGAGCTTGACACGTTGATTGTGACCGATGAACCACTGCCAACAGGCATATGGCTGGAAGCAAAGATTATCGGCGTACTTGATTTTACTGATGACGGTGAGGCTGACCATAAAATTGTGGTTGTTCCAGCCGATGACCGCAACACTGGTGATCGCATCAATTCACTCGATGATCTAGATGAGCGGTGGAAGCAGCAAATTGAGCACCACTTCACTCATTACAAGGATTTGAAAAAGCCAGGTTCAACGGTCGTGAATAGCTGGGGTGACATCGAGGCTGCCAAGAAAATTATTGCCGAATCTATCGATCGGTATGCAAACAAATAAGCCTATTAAAATTATTGCCAAAACTGCGCTATTTAATAGTGACGGCAAGATACTTGTACTGACCAGGAGTGAGACTGACCGCCGCAGGCCGAGCGGTTTGGATTTTCCGGGCGGTAAAATTGAACAAAATGAGGATATTCTTGCCGGTGCTGCCCGTGAAATTGAGGAAGAGACGGGCATTGTGATTAGCCCGCAAGAAATTATAGTACTGTACGCTAAAACCAGTCCGCCGGATATAGACGGCGTGGTTGTGACGCGATTATTTTGTGCCGCTAAAGCCTTAGAAAAAAATATAACGCTTAGCTTTGAGCACAGCGCATATAAATGGTGCACGGTGGAGGAAGCATTGGAGCAATTCGAACCCATTTCATGGGCGCAAGGTTTGCGATTTGCACTCGAGCACAAGCTGCTGACACTTGCGTGAAATCGCTAGTGCTTTTACAATACGGACAGATATACATACGTAAACAGGGTGGAAAACATGAAAACACGCGTCGCGATTAACGGGTTTGGCAGAATAGGGCGGAGCGCTTTTAAGATAGCGTTTGAACGCAGCGATTTAGAAATTGTCGCTATTAATGACTTAACCGATACAAAGACACTGGCGTACCTTCTGAAGCACGACAGCAATTACGGCACCTATGAGCATGATGTAAAAGCAGACGAAAAAGGCATTATCGTAAAGGGTCATCACGTGCAAGTGCTGGCCGAAAAGGATCCGGCAGCACTACCCTGGAAAGAACTGAAGATCGATATTGTTATTGAATCGACCGGACGTTTTACCAAGAAAGAGGATGCTGAATTGCACATTAAAGCCGGCGCGAAACGTGTGGTGCTATCCGGCCCGTCAAAAAGCGATGGTGTTGATACGATTGTGCTGGGCGCGAACGAGGATAAGCTTGAAGGCTCGACATCTATTATTAGCAATGCGAGTTGTACTACTAACTCAGTTGCGGCAATTATGGCAATTATAGACGGCGAATATGGTATAGAAAAAGCGATGCTCACGACTATACACAGCTATACCGCTAGCCAGGTTTTGCAAGACGGGCCGGCTAAAGATTTACGGGAAGGCCGCAATGCAGCCGAAAATATCGTACCTACCACAACTGGTGCGGCGACTGCAGTCGCATTAACGGTGCCGCAATTAAAAGGCAAGTTCGATGGCTTGAGCGTGCGCGTACCAACACCGGTTGTTTCGCTCAGTGACGTGACGATTGTGTTAAAGCGTAATACTACGGTGGAGCAGCTTAATAAAACCTTAAAAGATGCTGCAAAAGAGCCATTTTATCAGGGTATTTTGGCAGTCAGCGAAGAACCGCTCGTGAGCGGTGACTATATTGGTAACAGCCATTCTGGGATTATTGATTTGCTTCTGACTAATGTTGTTGCCGGCAACCTGGCAAAAGTTGTCGTGTGGTACGACAACGAATGGGGATATAGTAACCGCTTAGTCGAAATAGTGGCGGATGTAGGACGCGCACTCAAAAAAGGATGATATGAAAGTATATATCGACGCTGATCATAACGGGTTTGATCTTAAGAACCAGCTGATTAGTTATTTGCGGCGCACCGGCTATGACGTGACCGATGTCGGTATACAAGCGTTCAGTCCGCGGGATGACTTTCCGGAGGCGGCACAGCGTGTTGCAATGGCAGTTCTTGGATCTGATGATCCAAAGGCGAGAGGAATTCTTATCTGTGCCAGCGGCCAAGGTGTCTGTATTGGTGCAAACCGATTCAAGGGTATTCGGGCAAGTTTGTGCTGGGACAACCGCGGTGCGAAAGCAGCTCGTAATGATGATGATTGTAATGTGCTGTGCTTGCCAGGCAAATCTATACCGTATGAAAAAGCGCGCACTATTACCCATACATGGCTGATCACGCCATTCGCTGGAGCCGTGCGCTTTAAGCGTCGTATCGCACAACTGGATTACTTAGGATAAAGATTCCCTATGGTTGACATTTGCCCAGCCGTCTTGGCAACAGACCAGCAAAGTTACAACGAGCAGGTTACGCGCGTTGTAACGTTTGCGACACGGCTGCATATCGATATTTCAGACGGTGTGTTTACTAAGAGTGCTACCGTGCGGCCAGGGAGCGTATGGTGGCCCGGCGGTGTGCGTGCCGATATACATGTGATGTATAAGCAGCCAGAGGAGATTATTGATGCGCTCATAGCACTCGGCCCGCAGCTGGTGATTGTGCATGCTGAAGCTGAGGGGGACTTTGTGTCACTTTCAAAAAAACTGCGTTATCACGGCATCGAAGCTGGGGTTGCCTTGTTGGCAGACACGCCAGTAGAGCTCATTAAATCGTCAATCGATTACATAGATCATGTGCTTATATTTTCAGGTAGTCTTGGCCGTTACGGCGGCCAAGCAAATACAAAGTTGCTTTATAAAGCAAAAGAACTGCGCAGCATTAGCAAACGAGTAGAGATCGGTTGGGATGGTGGCGTAGATGAATCAAATGCTGGCATTTTGGCAGCTGGCGGTATTGAGGTGCTAGTGAGTGGTGGATACATACAAAAAAGTAATCATCCAAAAACCGCCTACGAGTCACTTGTGCGAGCCGCAAACACCTAAGCGCTGGCCTGGAAGCAAAAGCGTTGCTATAATCATAAGCAGTATGAATAAAACGTATTCCATTCATGAGTTGGAACTAATTGCCAATGATATCCGCCAGGATATTATTCGCATGCTCGAACATGCTGGCAGCGGCCATAGTGCTGGCCCGCTTGGCATGGCCGACATCTTTACGGCACTTTATTTTGATGTGCTTAAGCATGACCCAAAGCGGCCGAACTGGAGTGAACGGGATATCTTGTTACTTAGCAATGGCCACACAGTACCAGTTCGTTACGCCACCATGGCGCATGCCGGATATTTTGAACGTAGCGAGCTCATGACATTGCGTCAACTTGGTTCGCGATTGCAAGGCCATCCAGAGAGGGTGCGTTTGCCCGGTATGGAAACTACGAGTGGGCCGCTAGGGTGTGGTCTGAGCCAGGCGTGCGGTATGGCCCTGGCAATGCGTATGAATCAACAACACCATAGATGGGTGTACGTTATCATAGGCGACGGTGAGTTAAACGAAGGTAATGTGTGGGAAGCTGCAATGCTTGGAGGCAAGGAAAACCTTACCAATCTTATTGGTATTATCGACCGGAATAATATCCAGATTGACGGCCCGACTGAAGAAATCATGCCGCTAGAAGATTTACGCAGTAAATGGGAAAGCTTTGGCTGGTATGTTATAGAAATTGACGGCAACGATATTGAAGCTATTATTGACGCCTGCGCAATGGAAAAAGCAGTT
>CAZGQU010000058.1:0-4580 GCA_964527845.1 uncultured Candidatus Saccharibacteria bacterium
TCGCAGCGGTTACAATACTTGGGCCATCAAGCCCTGGGAAAATAGCACGGTGCCAAATTATAGTTAAGCCATCCTTACGGGATGGCTTTTCTCTTTTATGGCACTGTGCTATTTTCCCGTGGAAAATGATTAAAATAGCCGGCTCAATAAATATCTTTATTGAGCCTGGGATACCAAATTATAAAAAAAGAGTCTAATAGACTCCTTTTTTCTTTTTGCGCACCATACTATTAAATTAGCATATGGTATGAGATATCTAACAGCTTATAGATGACGCTTACGGTAAGCTGTAGATAACCCCTAGGTGGTGGGGAATAAGGAGGATATTCTTATGGCTGGAACAAAAGCAGGTGGCCGTGCAGCAGCAAAAACCAATAAAGCAAAGCATGGCAAAGACTTTTATGCACGTATAGGCGCAATGGGCGGACGTAATGGCCACACGGGTGGTTTTTACGCTAACCGCAGGCTTGCAAGCGTTGCTGGTGCTCGTGGCGGACGAATTAGTCGTAGGCGCAAGCATACAACAGTTCAGTAGATAAGCAATAAAAGTATTGACATCTAACCAATAGCGTGTTATTATAGATTTATATTTCGTTATGGGATAAGAGGGTTTTGCCGGTAAAACGGCGGAACCTTTTTATTTTATACGAAGTTACAAACATGTTAAGGGAGGTCAATATAATGGCTGGAACAAAAGCAGGCGGCAAGGCTGCTGCCGCAACTAATAAAGCAAAATATGGTGCTGATTTTTATGCAAAAATCGGCGCTACAGGTGGCAAAAAAGGCCGCACAGGCGGATTTTTTGCTAACCGTGAGCTAGCACGTGTTGCTGGCGCTAAAGGTGGTCGGATTAGCCGTCGCACTAAGAAAACCGTTTAATTCACTTTAAACGTACTAAAATAAGCAGTCTGCTGCAAAGCTCGCTGCTTTTTTAGTGCTCGTGGAATTCTGCGGTGTTGCTCTTTAAGGGGCTCAATTGCCATTTGTATATTCTTCATTTATATTTTATATGCGGGAGCGATAAGGGCGACAGAAACGGTTGTTTGACACATGCCAGATAGTGTCGCAATTGAGACAACCATACGTTCGTTCATCTTTTTGGAGGGACTTAACGCCGCATGTTGGACAAAGGCTACGCTTATGTAGCCAATCGCGATAGGTATCAAGACAATCCTCTATGTGGTCAGTATCAATAGCAATGCGATACTTTTTGGCGAGCTGTTTGGCTTTTTCCCACGCCGCTATCTCGAGTCTTAACAGCTCAAAGTCACTCGTGTATGTTTGGTGATTCAAGAGTCCATGACTTGCTTCGTGCAACAAAGTCCAACTGTCTGATAGTTGGGTAGATACAGCATAGTACACAGTTTTGTCTTGCGGTGACCAGTAAAATTCTTTAGCAGGCGAGAAAATTAACTCTGGAAAATCACTACCGAGCTTATCAAGAACTTTTTCCATAACGCTCCTTTGCTAAATCGTAACATCCATACAATACCGCTTCTTCAGGTCGTTGAGCTTTACGTATCGGAGGGGTTTTCGTCAGAGGTGTCTCATACTTTTTAAGCTCTGACTTCAGATATGGCTTAAATTTATCGTAATAAGTGGCCACACCGCCGCCGAGCACTATAACTTCGGGTTGCACAATAGCAATAAGACTTTGCAGGCCGAGCGCAATGTCACGACTAATAAGTTTAAGTGTATGGGCATCTTCTATTTCAGCCATTCGCTTGCCAAATCTTTTAAAAATCGCCTTACCAGAAGCAAAATCTTGCCACGGAAGAAGCCTGTTATTAAATTCGAGCTTCATGAGACCACCCTCCATATCTTCATAAACAGGGTTTATTTGACGGTTTACGATGACACCCGTGCCAATTCCAGTGCCAAAAGTTGCATATAATACAACATTGTACTTATGTTTTAGTAGCATAGCCTCAGATAGGGCAGCTAGGTTAGCGTCATTATCTACAACGACTGGAGCTTTAATTATATGCTCCAGATCTGCTTCAACAGGAATTCTTTTCCAGGGCAAATTGCCGCAAGCCAGGCCGATACCTCTAGTGCGGTCTATGAGGCCCGGGACAGCTATACCGCCGGCTTGGAAATCTTTTACTGCTAAGCTTTCAATGCTCTCCCTCAGTTCCTTAAGGAACAAACTGTATGTTGGATTTGTAGGGAATTTTTGCTGTTCGGTTATGACACCCGCGTTAGTAAGACTTGCGACTAATGTTTTAGTGCCCCCGACATCAACCCCTAGATACATATAAATCAGTATAACCCCTTGCCCAACAAAGATAAATCAGTTACCCACAGGAATGCGAACTTCGCGGCTAAGTGGCCCGGAAAGCTGTATGCTTGGCTATGGCAAGAGCCCAGCTTTACAGCAAGGCTTGCTTACAGGGCCGGACAGATATGTATATTGAGATATCGTGTGATGCTAGCTAAGCTTTGTCTTATCTCTGTTCTTCAGGTGTCTCCTCGATATCCATTCGGTACTCGAAATGGTGAAGCGAGCTTCAAATTTCTCCGTTCCTCTGGTATAATAAAAACAATCTTACAGACGAGGCCTGTTAGTTAGCTTCGCTACTATCATTTTGTCTGAAGAAATACACTATGAAGGAGGCATGTAAAACATGTCAAAAACTACTGTTACTATGGACGATCTTTTGGCGGCGAGCGACGTAAGTCAGCTGGTGGCTGGAGATGTCGTTGAAGGCGTAATCGCCTCGGTTAAAAAACATGAGGTCTGGGTAGACTTAGGAGCACGCGGCTCTGGGGTGGTGGTGCGCCGAGAAATCGGACACGGCCAGCCTGTAGAAGTTGGTCAGACTGTTACGGTCAGCGTGGTTGACCCAGAATTAGAGGAAGGTTACGCGCTGCTGAGTATGAAAAGAGCAGCAAAAGACCGTGGTTGGGACGAGCTGCAACGTCTGTTCGAGGCTCAGGAAATTGTTGAAATCAGCCCGTACGATGCAAATCGTGGCGGCTTGCTGGTAGAGCTGGAAGGCATTCGTGGCTTTTTGCCAGTATCTCAATTAGCAGCTGGGCATTATCCTCGTGTGTCGGGGGCTGATAAGGATGAGATTCTGCAAAAGCTCCATGCACTTGTCAATAAACCAATTCGTGTGCGTGTGCTCGATGTAAGTCGCAAAGATAACAAGTTGATTTTTTCCGAAAAAGAAGCAGTCAAAGACGATATGCAGGCTCGATTTGCCGAGCTTAAAGTGGGCGATGAAGTCGAAGGCGTAGTGACGGGGGTCATTGATTTCGGCGCATTCGTGAATGTTGATGGTATCGAAGGACTTATTCATATTTCAGAAATTTCATGGGAACGAGTCGAAGATCCACGCAAGTACGTCAAAGTCGGTGAAACAGTAAAAGCCAAGATTATTGCCATTGACAAGGATCGTCTAAGCCTAAGCTTAAAGCAAATGTCCGAAGATCCGTGGCTAAATGAAGTAAAAGCATTCGGCAAAGGTGATATTGTAGAAGGTAAGATTACCCGCATTACACCGTTTGGTGCATTCGTACAGCTATCATCGAGTGTTGAGGCGCTTGTGCACGTTTCAGAAATGAGTGATGATGAGGCGGTTGATCCGGAAAAGATTTTTCAACTGAACGAGAAGAAACAGTTCAAAGTACTTGATATTGATACTGATGCGCGAAAAATTGCGCTCAGCCTCAAGAGTGCGAAATAGTATGTGAGTTAAGCATAAGCCAATTTGGCAGAAAGGAGTGTGCGACTAATGGCAACCACCATCGAAATCGAAGACATGATTACCGTCGGCACCCTGGCCGATAGGCTGAGCTTACCAGTGAGCCGGGTCATTACCGAGCTTATGAAGTCAGGTGTTATGGCGACGGTTAACGAGCGCATTGACTTTGATACCGCACAAATTATTGTCGAAGAGCTTGGGCTGGACATAGCCCTGACCAAAAAAGCTGCCGAAGAGTCAACCATTGCCCGACAGAAAAAGCCTGTGGACGAACACGCGACTCCTCGGCCGCCAGTGGTAGCTGTTATGGGTCACGTTGACCACGGTAAGACGAGTTTATTGGATGCCATCAGAGGTGAGGAAGTCGCCAAGGGCGAAGCAGGGGGCATCACCCAGCATATCTCTGCCTATCAGATAGAGCACAATAAGCGTGCTATTACATTCTTGGATACTCCAGGTCACGAAGCGTTTGCCGCTATCCGTGAGCACGGCGCTTTGTTGACTGATATTGTAGTAATTGTCGTAGCAGCTGATGATGGAGTAAAACCACAAACAGTTGAAGCAATTCGCTTTGCTACAAAAGCTGGCGCTCGTATTATCGTGGCTATCAATAAGATTGACAAAGAGGGTGCTAATCCTAACCAAGCAAAACAGCAACTGTCAGAGCACAATCTGTTGGTGGAAGAATGGGGCGGTGATATTGTGGCAGTTGAAGTGTCGGCTAAAACCAAGCAGGGCATTGATCAGCTGCTTGATATGATATTGTTGGTTGCGGACGTTGAGGATTTTCGTGCAAATGAGCAAGGTCCGGCAACTGGACTTATCATTGAGGCGCACGTCGAGCCAGGCCGAGGCTCAATGGCACGTGCG
>CAZGQU010000059.1:0-2964 GCA_964527845.1 uncultured Candidatus Saccharibacteria bacterium
GTTTGGCGGTTGCATAAGCAGGCAAAGCAAAAAGGCGCTAAAAACCAAAAATACTCTATAACCACCGGTAGAAGCATGTGTCCGCACTGCGAGCATGAGCTGGAAGCGAAAGACCTCGTACCGGTAGTCAGCTGGATTAGTCTAAGGGGTAAGTGCCGCTATTGCAAAAAACCAATTCCGGATACGCCGTTACCCGAGCTGCTTTTGCCGGCACTATTTGTGTGGTCGTATATAGCTTGGCCTTATGCAGATAACTCCTGGAATACAGTAGATATCGTGGCATTTTTGCTCTGGGCCGTGCTACTTACAGGTTTCATGGCGCTTGCGCTGTATGATATGAGGTGGCAACTACTGCCAGATAAACTACTGACGCCACTTACGGTTATTGGCGCAGGTTTTGTAGGGAGTTTGGCGGTGGTTACGCAAGATACGGATGTGGTTTTAGGGGCTCTGATTGGCGGAGCGATTATATTTGGGCTTTTTTACGGTCTGTTCGCTGTATCTGACGGCAAATGGATTGGCGGTGGTGATGTCAAGATGGGTTTGCTGCTTGGAGTGTTGGCCGGCGGTGCTTTTGAAGCATTTTTACTTATCTTTATCGCTTCGCTGTTAGGTACAATCCATATAGTGGGCACAAGTGCTGTCCACCGAAAAACCATAGGCCGGCACACGAAGTTGCCGTTTGGGCCATTTTTGCTTTTGGCAGCGATTATTGTGGCGCTTCATAGCACAGCGATTATGGATTGGTATACTAATTTGCTGTTGCCGGTCTAACAACACGCTTATGGTATACTAAAACGTATGCAACGCCGCCTTAAACTTCTTAGACGTGCGCCAAAAACACAAGAAAGCACACTTCACACTTCGCATAGTGTCGGGTTTACTATTATGGAGACGCTTATTGTGCTGTCTATTACAGGGTTGTTGTTTTTCTCGTTTGTGTCACTGATTTCCGGACGCAAAGGCGCTGCTGAATTCAAGCAAGCGGCTAACAATTTAAAAGTTCAAATAGAACAGGTTATTAGCGAAGTGCAATCGGGTAATTATCCCGGACTTGATGACTTTTCATGCGTCAATGCAGGGGGAAGCTTGGATATTGACGCCGTACCAAGCGGTGACGTCGCCAAAGGCACCAACAAAGGGTGTATATTCTTAGGTAAGGCCATTCAGTTTGGGGTCGTTGAAACTGCCGGCGGCGATCAGGATATGTACCAGGTCTACACAATTGCTGGTGCGCGGACTTTTGCCGACCCTCTGGTGGGTGAGCGACCCGTAAATTCATTTGCCGAGGCGATTCCAAAACTTATAGCGCCCGGACAATTTGCCAATACGGACGTACCGAACCAGAGCCAGCAAATGATGTTCGAAAACGGCCTTACGCCTGTTGGTATGCGTATATATAAAGCAAGCGGCGCCAGCGACCCCACTGGTGCAGTGGCCTTTGTCACGAGCTTTGAGCCTGGTGCTTCGGACGGCTTAATGACCGGGTCACAAGCTATACAGCTCATAGCGCTCGCTGCTGGTGCAGGGACTGGTCTTGTGCGAACTCAGACCCAGGGAGTGGATTACATAAATAACACCTTAATTCCGAGCCATGGAAATATTAATTTTCTCAATCCAGCTGGTGGCGTGAAGCTATGCATGAAAAGTGGCTCGAACTCAAACCGTTCGGCGTTGATTACGATAGGTGGAGAGGGCAAAACATCGTCTGTGAAAGTGGATATTAAAACGAGTGGTGACTGCTCCTAGTGTGTGCTTAGCGCTTATGCTATAGTTATAACAGTTTATAGAGACCTAAAATGGGCATCAGAAAGTTAAAACAACTTACTTCTCAAACGGGCGATACCATTGTTGAGGTGGTCATCGCTATTACAGTACTCGGAATTGTATTGGGTGCAGCAGCGGTCACGGCTAACCACAATGCTCATTCGCTGCAGGACACCCAAGAACACACGGCCGCTCTAAAGCTCTCGCAAGCTCAGTTGGAATACTTTAGGGAATATATTCAGGGCCACATTGCCGATCTGTCAAACCCCTATAATGATATTTACCCTGGCAAAGAATTCTGCCTATACGCCCCAAATACGAGCAGCCCGATTGAAGTGAAGCCTATAACCCACCCAAATTGTCGGGTCAACAGCGCCGGTCAAGCAATTCCTGCTTCTTCACCTGATATACCATATGCTGTCTCGGTAAAGCTCAAAAGCGAGTCCGGAAACGGTTATATTGCTTACGCGAAGGCCTCTTGGGAGGGTATCCAGGCGCAAAATCCAAATGTCGGGTTGTCTTATCGTTTTCACGACACCATTGGCGCGGCTATCGGCGGTAGCGCAGGAGGAAATTGCGCTGATGCAACAGAAATTGATGTGGGACCTCCCTTGGACTGTGTAAAAACGTGTGCAGCTTTTGGCAAGGTGCCATTGGACGGGAGGGTCATTACCTATCCAATAAATGAAGAAACAGATTGCGGTTATGCTCCCACGGTTAACCTTTCGCTCCAGAGTCAGACTAGCTCAACAATGACATTCACCTGGACCACTACTGGGGATTTTAACCAAACAGAGTGTAAATATGATAGCGGCCCGTGGGCTCCTTGCGCAAAACCCAGAACAGTGCCCAGAGGAAACCCAGGCGAAACCCATACGTTTTATGTCCGGGTATTTGGCTTGGCTGGTGAAGATTCAAAAAGCCAAACCTGGACAGTGCCATACCCTGTGCCAGATCCGCCGAGCATTAGCGGTGTCGCCAGTGGAGATAGGCATGCATCCAATCCATGGGACGGGGAAGACGCTTCATTTATTGACGTAACAGTTATAGGTCAACCAGGTGCTAGTGTAATTATTAACTACACTTACAATGTGCCTCGATACGATGCGTATGGCGGAAACTACTCCTATAGCGGAGCGCAAGATATCCCGGTAACGTTAGACGCATCTGGCCACGCAACAAGACACATATATGTAG
>CAZGQU010000059.1:2974-4577 GCA_964527845.1 uncultured Candidatus Saccharibacteria bacterium
TGACTGTGTTTCCTTCCCGGCATGTCCAGTTAGCTACATTACTATGAAAGCAAGACAGACTGTGAGTGGTCAGACAAGTAACTGGTCAGGCAACATTGAAGGACAGAGCTACACAGAGTGGACATACTATTATCCCCCTGGTTGGTATCCAATCCACTGGGTTACGTGGCTAACTAAGGCTTCAGGATAAGTCGAGAAAGTAGTGTGCAGACTATGGGTAAACTAAACATGATAGCCAAGGGGTTCACCTCGGAAAAAGGGTTCACAATTGTAGAGCTTGTGATAGCTACTTTGGTGTTTTCGACGGTTATCTTGGTGGTAACGGGTGCGATTGTACGCTTTACGACTAACTATCAAAAAGCGTTGGCGCAAAATACTACGCAAAATGCCGTACGCAATATCGTTGATGGCATCGCCGAGTCAATTCAGTTTAAGCGCGACAAGGTCACGACACTCGAGGGTATCAATGGAGCGCAAGGTTATTGTGTTGGCACGGCACGCTATAGCTACATGCCGTATCGTGAGCTCAAGCAGGAGGAGCCCGACAAGCATGCGTTTGTAATGGAGCGAAATCTTGCTAATAACTGCCCACCAGGCAAAACTCTCAATCTTGACGATGCCCTGCCGGCTGATTCCACTGAACTACTTTCACCTAATATGCGAATTACCAAGTTTAATATAAGTCGAAGTAGCAGCAACGACCTGTGGACGGTAACGTTGCGCGTAGTATATGGTGATGACGAGGTATTATGTAATCCCGATGTTTCTGGTGATTGCGAAGACCTGAGCAACATCTCTAGCCATCTAGACGATCAAGGTGATCCAAATGATCCAAATGATGGCTCGGCTAACATCACATGTAAACCGCATTTAGGTGCAGATTTCTGTGCGGTCAGTGAGCTTAGTGCTACATTGGAGCCTAGGTTGTAGAGTGAAGTTGTGGTAGCATAAGCGATATAGATATGAAGAGGCTGAAAGTACCAAAAATTCATGATGAGCAAGGAGTAGTATCTATTACTGTTGCGGTAGTATTCATTCTCATTATCACACTAGTGGTGCTTGGCTTTTCGCAGGTTACGCGGCGCAATGAAAAGCAGGCAATTGACCGCCATCTCAATTCACAGGCCTACTATGCCGCTGAAACAGGCGTGAATGATGCCATGAATAGGATTGCGGAAATGCTAGAAAATGGTGAAGTTCCATCAGACCAAACCGTGTGTAAAAAGGACGTATCTGTTGGTGGCTATACCCGTAATGAAGGCAATATCGATCAAGCAGACGGTACGCTTTATAGCTGCCTATTGGTTGACACGAGTCCGCCTGCGCTCACGTGGGATCATGTGGACGATACTTCAATTGTGACGCCGATAAGCGCCGGAGATAGGAATGGTAATGGCGATCCTGCAGACGATCACCTTGGCGACTATATCATAGAGTGGCACAGGAGGGGCGATGACAATGATCGTCCTGTCAGCAACTGCACTGCGACACCGCACGAGCTGCCAGCTAGTAGTGTATGGGCTCAAGAGCTAGGATCTGGTACGAAAAAAGGGTGCCCTTTTGGCCTTCTTCGTGTAGATATAACCCGTATAACATCCGGTAC
>CAZGQU010000060.1:0-4567 GCA_964527845.1 uncultured Candidatus Saccharibacteria bacterium
ATGCTGCCCTTTGCGGTCATTCTCTGTACCTCATCAGCCACTTTCCTCAGCTTCTTCATCAACAGCAGGCCAGCAGTAAGAGTCGCTACGACAAATATAGCCTGTATCACTATAGCTACGGTTATAACAATGAACAAAGCCAGTTCTGAACCATCCATACGCTATTTTATTAAAATTACTACCGTGGTGGATTATTCGTTCGTAAGCCACGCACAACAGCCAAAAGCACGATTGAACCAATGACTGCTACAATCAAGCTGTATATATTAAATCCACTCACGCCTTCGCCGCCGAATAACCTGAAAATAAAACCGCCAATCAAAGCACCGACGATTCCAACAATAATGTTCATAAATATACCTTGCTCAGCATCAGTCCTCATAACAAGTGACGCGATCCAGCCTGCAATTCCACCTAAGATTATCCACGCAATAATACCCATATACCTACACTCCTGTTATCTTGTTCGCTCTTGATCATGCATCCGGTATACGTCGTTCAAATAGGTTTCTATTTCAGGATACTGGGCAGTTTTTCTATCTAAAAATGAATGGATTCTGTATTCCAATGCACCCGATTCTCGTCTCGCCATATTTACCTCCCTTAATTTTATTACTATTTAGACCTTGCTCCCTCGGCCTATTCCTACTGTAGGATTGTTTACATTTTGTTGCTGTGTTTTGCTTCACAATAGTTTTGTAAAATAGGTTACAGTGGATAGACTATAAATAGATGGCAACACATAATTCACAAGAATTGCACGAAATTACCGGGCCTACCAGACGATATGGCAAGGGTAATATTATCTTTTTCCAAGGTGAAGCGCCACGGAATGCCTTTTTAGTGCAAGACGGTGCGGTGCAGGTATATGCTATTGATGACGAAGGCGAAGAATATATTGTCGGGTTTTATACGCCAGGTGATATCTTTCCACTTGATTGGCTGCACGATAAAGCGAGTGCTACCACCTTCTATTACGAAGCATTGACGCCGTGCGAACTTGCCCCGATAGAACGAAACGCCTACCAAGCAAAACAAAATACCACTGGTGTTACTCAGTACATCCGATCGCAGTTTATTCATGAAGCCACGAGCGGCCTTATTCGTAACCTTGCGTTGCAACAACCACGAGCGAAAGAAAAAATAATTTACTTATTTTATTTCTTGGCGATACGTCACGGTAAGGAATTAGCTAGCGGTCTGTACAGCCTTGGTATTCCGCTCACCCACCAAACAATTGCGAATTGTCTCGGTCTCACTCGTGAAACGGTCGCTACCGAACTTGGTCACCTCAAACGGTCTGGCACAGTTGCATACCGCAATAAGAAATACGTGGTCGATAAACAACTGGTTATTCGATCGGTCGGCAAAGAAATCAGCAACCTTGAAGGTTAGATAACTTACTACAGTTTTTCTGCTTCGCTGACAATTTTGAGTAAATCTTTTGGTGCTGCCCACGCTTTTAAGACATACTTGTCGGCACCGAGTACAAACGCACGGTCGATTTCTTCTTGCAAATCAAAATTGCTAAACACGATAATTTTAGGTTTTCGCTTCAATAAGCGCGGTTGGTACGACTCCAAAAATGCTATGCCATCCATGCGCGGCATTTTTAAGTCCAGCAAAATAATATCCGGCTCATTTTTATCTACGACCTCTAGCGCTTCTTTACCGTCAAATGCCGAAGTTACTTCATAGCCGGCATGCTCGAGAATGAGCTTATATGCCGCATTGAGCGACTGCTCATCTTCCACCACCAATATTCTCTTCACTTTTTTGGCCATATTTATGTGGCTACAGTATCACGCACTATCAGGCTTTTTAGTAATATTTTTTACAGATTTTCTAGGCAGATGCAGTATAAAGGTCGAGCCGGCATTTGGCTCACTTTCAACTGTAATTTCGCCGCCACTACGCTCTGCTAATTGCTGCGACAGAAACAATCCAATTCCGCTGCCACTAACGGCCGCCGATAGTTCGTTTGGTATCCGCGAAAAGCGTACGAATAGCTGCGACATATCTTTTTTATCAATGCCAATCCCGTTATCTTTCACAATAATTTGGTGTTCGTCCTGAGTTTCTTTGAGTGCTATTTCTATCTTGCCCTTGCTATCTGACTTAGTGTATTTCAGAGCGTTGGAAATTAAATTCTCTATAATCATTCTTACGCTGTGCTCGTCGCCAATTATAGGAGCAGAGTCGGGCACATCAACCTTCACAGTGTGGTTCTTCTCTTTTATTTCGTGGGCCACTTCATCAACAATATTACGTATGAGACTTGCGAGGTCAAATTGGTGCTCTGTGATAGTAATACTACCGGAGCCTAATTTTGCAACGTATAGAAATTCATTAATAATCTGCAGCTGCCGTTCGTTTGACAAATTGGCCTGATGCAATAATTCACGCTGACCTTTTGTCAATCGACCAGCAAAGCCATCGAGTACCATCCCGATATACTGCTTCACACCAGTGGCTGGCGTGCGCAGTTGATGCGAAGCCAGAGACAATAATTCGTCCTTTGCTTCTTGAAGCTTGTATTCTTCCTTGAGCGCAAAGATACGCGTTCGATATTGTATGAGCAGAAATACAGCGATACTAGTGATAACTGAAATAATAACACCGGCAGCTAAGAAGCTGCTGGGCCGAGCATTTAATGAGCTTGCCACTATGTCATCACTTGCGTAATAATCGACATTCCACGTTTGACCAAAAATCTCTAGTTTTGACGACGCAACTTGGTCTGCATCTCGAGCGTGTCGATGATCAGCCAGCCAAGAATCATAGATTTGCCGATTACCATTGTTTGTAACTTCGCTGACTGTATATCCAAAGTGTTTATTATTGCTCAGCACTATGTCATCGAACAGTTGATTGATATGAACGCTGACAAACACATAACCACGAAGCGCGTTACGCCGTTCACCGACCGTATGCAATGTTGCTCCTTGGTTGTACACCGGCATGAACAATATCACGCCAGAATCGCTGTGGTCAGCAAGTTGTGCAACATTAGACATTACAAGTTCTCCTGAATCTCGAGCCTGCTCCATGGCTCCACGACGCGCAGGATCAGAATACATATCAAATCCCATAATAGTACTGCTGTTTGGCCTTGCTTGTTCCGCGTACATAACTGGTACATACACTGGTCGGCTCATTTGCGGTGTCACCGTATAGTTCGGAAATCCTTCACTCTGGGTGCTCGCTATAAAGCTACTAAGTTCATTACCTGGGACCACTACGCCATAACCGATTACATTTACGCCCGTATAATCATGCTGAGCGTCGAAACCAGCATAAAATCGTTGCCATTCATCACGCGTGACTGCTTCGGAAGCACTGAATAACCCTGACCCAGCTTGCAGTAATAATTCATTAGCCTGCATGTGTTGTGTGATAGAGTCTTTTACCTGAGAAACTTTTTCCTTGACTACTTGATCTCGCTGAGCATCCAGTGTACGACGGGCGTTTTGCCAACCAATTATTGTAAAAACTAATAGCACCGCACACACAATGAGCGTAGGCACGATTTGTATTAGTAAGACATCGCGTCGAATAATACGGCCAACTTGCGGAATGATAAACATATCCTTTTATTATACTGCAGCTGCAAATGCTTACATGTAAGCTAACCTACTGAAAAACATGGACAAAATTGTGTGAAATTTTTTATGGCTGCAAATATGTAAGCATTTTAAGCTTGAACTTAGAAATACCATATAAAACAAGGAGGTAATTATGGCAGACAAAGCAAAAACTGGACGCGGATGGCACGGGGACTCAGCAGGTCACGCTCGGGCAGGCCGCCTCGGAGGCTTACGCAGCCGCCCGCGCAAGCAAAGCGCTACGAGCCAATAAATCTGACTACTGCATATTACGAATTCTAGGCCGTAATTGTTTATACCGCGCATACTATCACCGCGAAAGCGGAGCTTACGTAGCAGAGGCAAATGCAAATAATGGTAACTGTTTTATATCAGCTTAAGCTTTCTTTGGATGCACCTTTGCCCACGTCACAATAGTATCTGAGGGGTTAATCACCGTGCTGTCGTCTAATTCCAAGACTGGTGCAGAGTACTTCCCGGTCATGGCCTTAAGTTTGCGCCGTCGCTTACCCTGCAGAACGCCCGGCAAAAAACCAAAACCACGGACTTTTTCTATGGTTGGCTCATAACCCGCTTCCCTCAGTGCGCGATATGCCTTGGCACAGGCATGATGATCGCGGCTTCCCCTTGTTGACCAACATACATAGAGTCTCATATCTACATTATACCGTCCTGGCAATAGCCCAAAACATAGAACCTGGCTCTGGAGTCGCTTCCTCCCCAGAAGTCTTGAGGATCCACTTAGCCAAGTACCTACAATCGAATGGAATCTATTTACAGATAGATGAAAGCTTTGCCAGCAATAAGCTTACTAGTTAGATTGGAGTGCTTGTACTTTTTGATTTAAAAATTTGAGGGTTAGCTGCGGTAATTTTTGTGAATTATCATTGTATGGAAAGACTTCTTTAGATACAAAAACCTTGTAGGCCTCGGTTAGATCCATAACCATGCCTGTATAACTC
>CAZGQU010000061.1:0-4486 GCA_964527845.1 uncultured Candidatus Saccharibacteria bacterium
TTATTAATTATTTATATCATTATTGCACTTTCCCTGGTGTTACTTGGAGCGTTGGCGCTGCTCAAAAACAGCATAGTGGCATTAAATAGAATATTCTTTATGTTTTGCGTGGCGCTCGCCATGTGGATTTTGACAAATTATTTTAGCAACGACCGGCACATATCCGAGGACGGCGCATTGTTGGCTAATCACTTGGTGCTTATGTTCGCGGGGATATCCATGTTGCTCATGTGGAAATTTGTTGAGCGCGTGGGCAAGGTGTCGGCAATAAGGTATGGCAAGCTTCTTACTGTAATTTCTCTTGTAACGTATCTTAGTGCTTTAACGCCTGCGGTTGTGAAGGATATCGAATGGCAAGGTGCGGTATATGCGATAGAATTTGGCTCACTTGCCAATATTTATTTTGCTATCTTAGGTATCAACGCCCTACTCGTATTTGTGGCGCTGGTCAAGGGGATAAGACACAGCCACGGACAAGATAGAAGTCGTATGTACACGATTTTGTGGAGCATCTCTTTATGGTTGCTTATAAGTCTCGGGACTAATGCAGTGTTGCCTGCGTTAAGCGGCAGCTTTGACCTTACAAACCTAGGGCCGCTTACTAGTGTTATTTTAGCTGCTGGCCTTGCCTATAGCATCGTGAAGCATCGATTATTTGATATTCGGTTGGTAGTAGCTCGCTCGCTTGCTTATGTGCTTTCGATAGGCGGACTATTTGCGCTATATGCACTTATATCCTCATTGGTACTTAGTAGTATTCCAAGCGAGCGAAGCGCTCATAACACGAGTTTTATTTTAGTCAATGCAGCTGGATTAGCGGCTGCAGTAATGGTATATCAGCCACTCAAAGGCTTTTTTGATAAGTTAACGAACCAAATATTTTATCGGGATGCCTACGACCCGCAAGTGTTTATTGATGAACTAAACAAAACAGTCATCAGTAATATCGAGCTAGTAGTGCTACTCAGGCAGGCTTCTGCGGTTATACAAGACAATCTGAGGTGTGAGCAGTGCATATTTGTTGTTTTTGACAGCAAAAAAACACCAATCAAGGTGGTAGGAACGGCCAAGCAACCGCTTGATAAGCATGATATGAAAATATTATTCGATAAGGTACTTGCGATGCGCAGCAAACTGATCCTTGCTGACGAGCTTGACCAAGATGCTACCGAAATAACTAGGATACTTGCAAAGTACCACCTTGCTTCAGTTGCTAAGCTTCATTCCTCTGTTGATACCGCCAAGCACCCTACAGCCTACCTACTCTTGGGCGAAAAGAAAAGCGGCAGCAACTACACTGAACAAGATATTCGCATGATCAATATTATTGCCGATGAATTGGTTATCGCCATCCAAAATACACTGCGGTTTGAAGAAATACAGAATTTTAACCTTACCTTGCAGCAGAAGGTGGATGACGCAACAAAGAAATTGCGGCGGACAAATGACAAGCTAAAGGAGCTGGATGAGACCAAAGATGACTTTATTAGTATGGCAAGCCACCAGCTTAGGACACCGCTGACTTCCGTGAAAGGATACATCAGTATGGTGCTGGAGGGCGATGCGGGCAAAGTTACGAAAGATCAGCAAAAAATGTTGGAGCAGGCCTTTGCGAGCTCGCAGCGCATGGTGTACCTTATTTCTGATCTTCTGAACGTATCGCGCCTTAAAACCGGTAAGTTTGTTATCGAGCCGTCAAAGGTTAATTTGGCTGCTTTGGTCACCCAAGAGGTCGATCAACTGGTGCAGACTGCCAAGACCAAAAACCTCAAACTAATATACAAAAAGCCTGATACTTTCCCAGATGCTATGCTGGACGAAACCAAAATCCGCCAGGTCATCATGAACTTCGTCGACAATGCGATTTACTACACGCCAAACGACGGTGAAATCGAAATTGCCCTGGCAGAAACATCGCATGCAATTGAACTGACAGTCAAGGATAGTGGCATTGGCGTACCAAAGCACGAACAGCACCATTTGTTCACGAAATTTTATCGGGCGCAAAATGCCAAGCATGTCCGGCCTGACGGCACTGGTTTAGGCTTATTCATGGCAAAAAAGGTAATTGTAGCCCAGGGCGGCGCGCTAATTTTCAAAAGCGAGGAAGGCAAGGGCAGTACGTTTGGATTCAGCTTTCCTAAAAACACCGTATCAAAGACATAATATTGACAAAAACAGTATAATAAGATATAGATGATAAAACTTAACTGTGATTATCTTATGTCTGAATCATTACGTCCGGTTGAATATTTGCGAGAACGCGCAGCGCGTGTATGTGCCGTTGGTTTGAGCGTGCTTGCACTCCATGGGGCGATAGAAGGTGGTGCGACTCCCGATCGTGTATATGCAGCTACTTGTACTACTGAGCAGACAGCACCCAATGCCACAACCGAGACGTGCATAGAAGATGATGATTCGACTACTATCACAGGAGAGAGCGAAACAGTATTCACCGGCAGCTCATCCGACAAGGGTAAGACGGAAAATACTCCGCCAGCAGCTGAAAACAATAGCGGTAACGACGCACCACATCGTCCTGATCGTCCTGCCCGGCCACATCGTCACGAGCAACAAAGCAACCCGAATATTCACCGAAACGGCACGCTGCATTATAACTATAATCAAGGCGATAACCCCTGGGGTCCAAAGGCTTTTAGGCCTGGTACCCGCAGTGGCCAGACATATAAAAGTAGCGCGTGCGGACAGACTGCGACTGCTATGGTGGTGAGCAACTTGCTCGACCGACGTATTACGCCGCTAACAATCGGCCGTCAATTTCCTGGCAAAAAGGCGGCGAACGGCTCGTTACATTCCTTGCCGATGGTGGTTGGTCGAAAATATGGTCTGCGCACCAGGGCTGTTGGCACAAACATGGCACAAGTCAAAAAAGCGCTCACGGATGAAGAGGGACTTGCCGTTGCGCTAGTAGGGCCTGGCGAGTTTACGCCCAACGGCCACTTTATCACGCTAGCGTGGGATGAAAACAAGAAAGAGTATCGAGTTTCGGACCCGAATGCGCGTAATAGGGCACAAGAAAAACGCACCTATACAGGCAGCGAGCTGCTTCATAGGGGCAACGTGCGCAAACTTTGGACGTTTACCTCAAGATAAAATGGCTCGCATTTTAGTCACTACATTATGCTTGTGCTATATGTAAAAACATTGCACTGTATATTGACATTTTAAAGTGTTTATGATAGATTAGTTACATTCCTAAAAGTGGATGTTTTAGAGGGTGCATGTCGTGGTGGGCAGGCAGCTATCCCCATGCCATTTTTAGATGAATCGTTAACAATTTAGCAAACTAGATAGTCATGGATCTTCAATCCTAGTTGAGCCTGTAGGCTCCTAGATACACAGATCCAACCATCGACTATTTACAATCACTACAACGGTCACACCATTTCTTTCGTCTGCGTAGCTCAGTGCGAAACAACGAGCAGATAAACTCTATATCTCTTGTCTCTTCATTGTTTCGTGCTCGAGCATCCGTAGCGCTACGAAAGCTGGTGAGGCCACACCAGCCAACCCCGATCCACGGAGGTGAAGATGGCCACGACAAGAAGGTCGCATTCCATCCATGCGGTCGGGGTGAGTTTCCCGGTCGCGAAGAACGAAAGGTAGGTGATAAGGTGCGCAAGCTCCTCGTCATCATGGTCGCGCTCCTCGCGACCCTCCTGCTCGTCTCCACGGCGAGCGCAGCGTCGTACACGCGGGTCCTGCCGAACGGGCTTTCAAACTCGCCTTCGGCGGCTAAGAAGCAGGTCCAGAAGCTCGTGTCTACGGATGCGGGTGTTCAGGAGCGTCTGGCGCAAGACCACAATCTGACGACCGATGAAGTCGCCGGTGCGAAGGTCAGCAGTATCTCGCGGACCTCCGTCGTCGTGGGCAAGACCGAGGACAACTCGGCTCGCACAGGCTCCGGCTCAATCGTGCCGTCGTCCTACATGGCAGGCCAGAAGGTTGCCGCCTGGAAGGTCGTGCTGCATGTCAGTAAGTCCAAGACGGTGGTCGTGAAGTGGAAGAAGGACTGCAGCAATCCCTTCCTGAAGAAGGGCAGCAGCCGGCCGCCGCTTCGCATCACCCGCTATACCAAGACCTTCACGCTGAAGTTCAGTAAGAAGAAGGTCAGTACAAAGCTGGTGGAGTGTCCCTCGGGGCAGAAGGTGACTGTTCAGGTAATCTCCAAGGTGTCGGGCCGTTCGCGTGTGCGTTCGATCACGCAGGGCGTGAAGGTCGTGAAGCAGAAGCTTCGCAACCAGATTAAGCTCGATGTGAAGAACGCCATCACGGTGAAGTGTGCTGAGATGCCTCCGGCCCCTCCGGCACAGATTACGACGCAGTTCGTCTGCCCCAACGGGACAGTCGTCGGCAACGTGGCATCGTGCGTCGCGCAGTCGAATTCGGCTGAGCAGACTGCTTCGGTGGACTGTAAGGTGAACGCAAGCACGAACTCGTGCAACCCGATCATCATTCAGAACAT
>CAZGQU010000062.1:0-4430 GCA_964527845.1 uncultured Candidatus Saccharibacteria bacterium
GGTATTGCTTGTCTTTACTGAGTTTAGGCTGATTTGCAAGCTCAGCAAGTCGTGTAAAATATCGCGCCAGACGTGATGATTCACCGCCGCCAAGCAATGTTGCAGCCAAATATCTTTCCCATGTTTCGCGCTCCTCTGCGGTCAGCATTGATGAGAAATTACGCGCCTTATAAAGTGGAGCAAGTTGCTGTAATCGTTTATCTTTAAATTTAGCAGCAAAGTCCGACAATTCTTCAGGTTCAGCCTGGCGAAATGCCTGCTCGAGAACCTTATCGTTGTCGCTAAAAAAACCGTCGTATAGCTTCGCATCAACAACTGTTGATTTATTTGTTTTGGTTTGTTTTTCATCAAGCAAATCAATCTCTTTGTATATGTTTTGTATAAATTTTGTTTGACTTATGAGCATCCGACTGTTGGCATCGACGTCTGCAAGATAAATACCGATGCGCTTTTGACTGGCGCTATCAAGCACCGAAAGTGGTGCAACTGCCGGGCAGCAATTATATCTGAGCATTTTAATTGGTAATTTAGGATCGTCTGATGCTCTATCCGGTTTATAGCTCCACGCTTGCACAAGCTGATGTGGGGTCATTTTTATAAATGGCTCCGGATTGTAGCGCAAATCATATACGAGCGCCCCTTGACGTTTTGAGTGATCGGCTAATTTGACTACTACCGTTGTTTTCTCAAACTCCGAAGCATATTTGCCGCTACTATACACAAATGGCCTGTTGACGCTCACAAACTTAGCAACCTTCCTTTTGTCTCGCATCGCAAACAGATAATTATACAGTTTAGGTTGTTTGGTTTTTAATAATTTTGCTAGTGCAATTGATGCCGAAACATCCGACAAGGCATCGTGGGCCTTTGCATGGTCCAGTCCATTTTCGCTCGTTAAAAGCTCCAGTCGGTTGGTTGGCTTGCCTTCGTTATCTTTCGGCCACACGATACCATCGGGTCTGAGTGCACGCGTCATTCGTACCACATCCAAAAGATCCCAACGCGAGCAACCATCTTTCCATTGCCACTCATATGGGTCATAAAAATTGCGATATAGCATATACCGCATGAATTCGTCATCAAAACGTATTGTGTTATAACCAATAAAAACCGTATCAGGACTGACAATTTCGGCGCAGAAAATCTTCAAGAATTCAGCCTCGGTTATGCCGTCTTGTATTGTTTGTTGGGGTGTAATGCCAGTTACTAATATTGCGTCTGGTTCCGGCACAACGTCGGGTGTTAATGCGATAAGGATATTATACGGCTCGCCGATCGGCTCTAAATCCAACGTCGTCCGCTGTCCGGCGA
Source organism: uncultured Candidatus Saccharibacteria bacterium (assembly GCA_964527845.1). GTDB lineage: Bacteria > Patescibacteriota > Saccharimonadia > Saccharimonadales > UBA4665 > CAZGQU01. The sequence continues at coordinate 1,312 of CAZGQU010000062.1, forward strand.
ACTGCATTACCCGATCGGTTCGCGGATTGGTTCCGGTTGTTTCAAGGTCGTAGAAAAATAATGTTTGAGCCACGTTTACTTAAGAGTCTAGCACATCTAGCTCCGCTGCGCGGTCTGATCAATTGCTAACCTTATAAGTTCTGCATGGATGGCCTGGCCAATGGCATGCTTCGCAAGTCGGATAGCTTGTCGCTTTTCATTATCGCCGTATAATTCTCTTGCATCTGAAAGGTCAACCGCTTCTCCAGCAGCCACACGGAAAGTTTTGTTCGGCCAAAGGTTAAGTTTGTCACGGTTTCGCTCGGCATAACGATTGATTACCTTGTGGGCTCCCCACTGCGCCACGGGTATTACCGGCACGTCCGCTTCAAGCGCTGCCTTGGCAGCAACCGGACCGAGTGCGCCTGGATCAAACTCCACGCCTTTTGATGTTCCCTCGGGATAAATCACTACACATCCGCCATCACTCGCGACAGTAGCCGCCTTATCAATTGCCTCGTGCATGTATTTGCTCACCCGTTTTATTGGTACTTGCTTTGCTTGGCGCAAAAGCTTGCCAAGCACCGGTTTGTCAAACAGATCATCACGTATCATAAATTGCGGTACCACATTTGCTTCATCTAAAAATCGTGTAACCACGAGCGGATCAAAATATGAATTATGGTTTGGCACTACAATACAGCCAGTATCTTGGGGAATATTTTCACTTCCAGACGCTTCGTAACTACCGAGTATACCCGTCAATTTTGTACACGCCCGGCCAATCATAAAAATATGAGGCGGTATGTCAACGGCACTATAGGGCGCGTTTACTTCTATACTCTCGGCTTGGCTATTATGCGATTGGACTTCTGTTGACATATTTTTGTGTGATTAGCGTATCATGTATGACGAAAATAGCGTAATTTGATTGCCTATGCCGTGCTTTAGTATGTGAAACCGCCCTTATCGGCAATATCAATGCGGTCTCCGGCCTCGATGCCTTGGCGCTTGAGCTCGTGCTGGATACCCATTTTTCGCATAATATCCCGTAATCTCGCAACTGCATGAGGATTACTAAAATCGGTCCGAATAGCAAACCGCTCAATCTTCGTACCATTCACGACATATCCCGAATCTTGCTTGATTACCTGCCACGCGCTGTCGTCATCATCCAGCGTCAACACCGGAATTTCCGGTTCGTCTTGCTCAGCAGCTTCTTCAGCCTGACGGCGCTTTTCTTCAAGTAAAATAGCCTTTGTAATGTACAAAAGCTCTTTAACTCCTTTGTGGGCTTGGGCAGAAATAACGCATAGTGGCGTATCTTCCGGTACGACTGTTTTCAGTTGATTGATTAAGTCGCCAATCATCTCCTGATCAAGCCCTTCAGTTTTATTCAGCGCGATTATTTGCGGACGCGATGATAAGTCAACTTTGTATGCTGCCAACTCTTGCTGAATCGTTTGATAGGCCTTTTTGAGGTTATTCTGATATGCATCAATAACATGAATAAGTACCAATGTTCGTTCAACATGCCGCAAAAATTCGTCACCTAAGCCCTTCCCCTTGGCGGCGCCTGCTATGAGGCCTGGGATATCAGCCACTAAAACGCTCGTGCGGTCATCAATGTCAACCACACCTAAATTCGGAGCAAGGGTTGTAAATGCATAATCGCCAATCTCTGGTCGTGCATTACTAATAGCAGCTAACAGCGTGGATTTACCGGCGTTTGGTAATCCGACTAAACCAACGTCAGCTATCAGTTTTAGCTCCAGATTTATATGTAACCGTTCACCAGGTTCACCCTTTTCGGCGACTTTTGGAACTTGACGTGTCGAACTAACAAAGTGCGCATTACCAAATCCACCTTTTCCTCCTTTGGCAATAATTTCTTGCTGACCATGCACGGTCAAGTCAGCCAATACCTCACCAGTATCATCCACAACAAGCGTCCCAACCGGAACAGGTACAATTAAGTTGTCTGCACCTTTACCACGTTTTCGACGTTTATCACCCGGTTTACCTGACTGGGCAATTAGTTCTTTTTTGTAGCGAAATGCAGCCAGCGTATTTTCATTTCGGCTGGCCTCAAATATAATATCGCCGCCTTTGCCACCATCTCCGCCATCTGGTCCGCCCTTATCAATGAATTTTTCGTGACGAAAACTCACAATACCATTACCACCGTTACCGGCAGCAACTACTATATCTACTTTGTCAATGAAGTTCATAACTGTTACTAGTATAACTGGTAGGCAAGTCTAGCGGTAAATGAAATTTTCAAATTTGCTGTTAGCCGGCACCCAGCCACTTGAGCCGATACGGTTAAATCCGGCCAGACCATTCATGTCAGAATACCTAATATAGGTGACGCCACCTTCAACTTTCACATCATCAACTACACCGACATGGCCCATGCTGCCGCGTGTAGTTTGAGCAATTGCTCCAGGTACCGGTGTCGAGCTGACTGTCCATCCCGGCGTAAGCCGAGCATACTTCGCCCATGTGTTGGCATTGCCCCATCCACCTGGTGCGCCACCCCTTGCTGATGCATAGTAAGTACACCAGCCTGGGTCATAGGTATTGTAGCCATACCAGGCCCGGAAAGCGGGTGCAGCTATCGGTTGCTGTCCATTTGGAATAACAATTTTCTGACCAGCGTGCAGACCGGCAATCTCGGCATCGTTGAAGGCAATGATTGCAGCTTCGCTAGTTTTATACTTTTGAGCTATTGAAGCGGCCGTATCTCCTGCTTGCACAACATAAATAATGCCATTGATAGGCGGAATGTTGAGCTGTGTGCCAGGTCGTACCGAGGTGCCCGTGAGGCCGTTCGACCAGCGAATACTTTCTGAAGTAACATTAAATTTTGCAGCAATACTCGCAATTGTGTCTCCTGGCTGCACAATATAGGTTTGGATATCAGCGACTGATTTGAGCGCTGTCGATACCACTTGTGGCTTAGTTACTACCGGTGTATCAGTGGTTGCTATTTCGGTACTAATGCGGACACTGTCTGACTGGTTAGTTACTGCAACCGACTCTACCAAACCGGTCGTTCGGGCAACATTGACCGCAATATGTGCCGACGATACCTGATCAAGTGGATTTGCTTCTATGGACTCCGGGTTATTCACAAT
>CAZGQU010000063.1:0-4402 GCA_964527845.1 uncultured Candidatus Saccharibacteria bacterium
GTGTTATGAATGCAGATACTATGATTATTACGAAGCCTGCATTGGATGCGATTAATAATTGGCTCGGAGGTAAGGCGTAATGAGTAAGACATTGAATTTGCAGCCGAGAATGAGTGAAAAGACGTATGCGCAAAGCCAAAACCGTACGTATGTTTTCGTAGTGCCTGGTGACGCCAACAAACATAGCATTGCTCGAGCAGTTGAAGCACAGTTTGAAGTAACTGTAACGAATGTTAATGTATTGACCCAAAAAGGCAAAGCAAAGCGCACAATTAGCGCTGGCGGCCGACGCGTTGCTAATGGTACGCAGTCTGATATCAAAAAAGCCTATGTTACTTTGGCCGAAGGTCAAAGCCTGCCGATTTTTGAAGCCGTCGAAGAAGCTGAAGCAAAAGAAGAGAAGCTGACGAAGCAAATGGAAAAAGCTACTGAAAAGGCCGAGAAGAAAGCTGAAAAAGAAGCCAAGAAAGCTGAGAAGAAGGAGAAAAAGTAGATGGCTATTAAACAATACAATCCAACTACTCCTGGCCGTCGCGGCATGACCTCGCAAGATACGAGTGTGATTACCACGAAAAAGCCTTTGCGCTCGCTGTTGGTAGCTAAAAAGCGCACCAACGGCCGCAACAACCAAGGTCGTATTACTACCCGTCATCGTGGCGGTGGCGCACGACGTTTTTACCGTTTGGTAAACTTTGCATTGCCTGCCGGTACGGTTGCAACCGTAGAGCACATCGAATACGATCCAAATCGTTCAGCTCACATCGCTCGCATTAAAGACCAAGACAACAAGTACCATTATGTATTAGCACCGGCCGGTACACGTGTTGGCCAGAAATTTATCAGCGGCGAAGATGCGCCAATAGAGGTCGGTAATCGTTTGCCGATCAAAGCTATTCCAGTTGGTAGCGTCATTCATGCAGTGGAATTGCAACCAGGCAAAGGCGCGCAAATCGCTCGTTCTGCTGGCAATCGCGCTCAGCTTACAGCAAAAGAAGGTGCATATGCCCAAGTACGTATGCCGAGTGGCGAAGTACGTTTGATAAATGTTGAGTGTATGGCGACCTTGGGTGCAGTTGGCAATGAGCAGCACCAAAATATCAAGATCGGCAAAGCAGGCCGCAGCCGACATCTTGGTAAGCGTCCAAGTGTCCGTGGTGTAGTTATGAATGCAGTTGATCACCCCCACGGTGGTGGTGATGGTGGTCGTCACCGTATGGCTAAGGCGCCTCGCACACCTTGGGGCCAAAAGACACTTGGCTATAAGACTCGCCGTCGCAAGAGCACGAATAATATGATTGTAAGAAGCCGTCACGCGGCCAAGAGGAAATAAGATGATTTTGAGATATCGTGAATTTCCACCATCTGAATCGGAACATGTTTACCTCGATGACGAGACGGTAGATAAGCTGTATGGTGATATTAAAGATGGTTATGTAAAGCTGAGGGAAATAGGTCGGGAGGTTGGCTCAACTTTGTGTCGCGTCATGGAAGAACCGACTACGGGAAGTATTGTTGACATTGCAGATAGTTTGAAATCAGCAAGTTCGCATTTGGGTTATACCCCTGGAAGTGGAACGCCCTATCTCAATGGTGTAATCGAAGGAGTGCTGTACATGGAGCAAGCTTTAAAATGCGAAGGTCAGGAAAGGGCTAGGATTTAAATTATGAGTCGATCACTAAAGAAAGGTCCATTTATTGATCCGAAGCTGGCGAAGAAAGTAGCAGCTTTGGGCACTGAGGACCGCACCATTATCAAAACATGGGCACGCGCTAGCGTGGTTGCACCAGAATTCGTTGGCCGCACTATTGCTGTACACAATGGTCGCGTGCACGTACCTGTATTCGTTACCGAGAATATGGTTGGTCATAAATTGGGTGAATTTGCGCCAACACGTAAATTCCGTAGCCATGGTGGTAAGCTTGCGAAAGGTGGTAAGTAGCCATGACAGTTAAAGCAGTTGCTAAAGGTGTTCGCATGAGCCCACGCAAGGTTAGTGTGGTTGCGAGCCTAGTGCGTGGCCGTACTGTGGCTGATGCGCTAGTCATCCTGGAGCACACCCCTCGACGTGCTGCTATGCCAGTGCTTAAAACCATCAAGAGTGCACAAGCTAACGCTGACAATAATCATAATATGAAGCCGGATACGCTGCGGATTGTAGAAATCAGTGTAACCCCTGGTCCACGATTGAAGCGATTTCGCCCGGCAGCTCGCGGTATGGCATTGCCGTATCAGAAACGAACGTCGCATATTCGTGTAGTTGTTGACGGCGAAAGTCGACCAGCAAAGAAACCAGTTGCCAAGAAGCCAGGAAAGGAGGCGAAGTAATATGGGACAAAAAGTAAATCCAATTTCAATGCGCCTCCAAGTCAATAAGGACTGGCGCAGTAAGTGGTTCGCTAGCAAACGTGATTACGCGGACTATCTGAAACAAGACCTCAAGGTACGCAAACTTATCCAAGATAAGGTTGGTTCACGCGGTGCTATTAATAAAGTGGACATTGAACGTTCGCCAAACCTCGTCACCGTAACAATTACAACTGCTCGCGCAGGTGTTGTCATTGGTCGCGGTGGTACAGGTGCACAAGAGCTAAAGGCAGCAATCGAAAAAGTATATGGTGTACCAGCTCGTGTAAACATCGAAGAAATCAAAAAGCCGGAATTATACGCAAAATTGGTTGCGGAAAATATTGCCGGACAATTAGAGCGACGCATTTCATTCCGCCGGGCAATTAAGTCTACGAGTGCAGCTACGATGCGCGCCGGTGCTAAGGGCATTCGCATCGAAGTTGCCGGCCTGTTGAACGGTGCTGAAATGTCACTCCGTGAAAAAGAGGTAGCCGGATCGGTACCACTTCATACGTTGCGCGCTGACATTGATTACGCAAATGTGGCTGCAAAAACGCCTGCCGGCATTATTGGTGTAAAAGTATGGATTTATAAAGGGGAGGTTCAGTAATGTTGATACCGAACCGAACTAAATACCGCAAGGTACGCAAGGGCCGAATTACCGGTGTTGCTACCAAAGGTAACTATATTGCTTTTGGGCAATACGCACTGCAGGCACAAGGCAACGAACGAATTACTTCGCGACAAATCGAGTCTGCACGCCAGGCGATGACTCGCTACATCAAGCGTGGCGGCAAAATTTGGATCCGTGTCTTCCCTCATACTCCAGTAACTAAAAAGCCACAAGACGTGAAAATGGGCAGTGGCAAAGGTAGCCCTGAATATTTTGTCGCTAAAGTCCGCCCAGGCACCATTTTGTTTGAGATGCAAGGAGTAACCGAACCGGTAGCTCGCGAGGCTATGCGTTTAGCAGCTCATAAATTACCGGTAAAAACCAAATTCCTGAGTAGGGAGGAGGTGTAATTATCATGAAAGTTGCAGAAATACGTAAACTAAAGACAGACGAGTTAGTGGCTGAATCTACCAAACTGCGCGAAGAGATTGTAGAACTCAAACGCCGCGCGGTCACTGGAGAAGTCCAGAATGTTCGGCTTATCCGAGCCAAGCGAAAAGATTTGGCGCGCATGCTAACCGTTATGGGCGAACAGCTCAACAAGGAGGCATTTTAATGGCTAAGACTATCATTGGTACGGTGTCTTCAGACAAGGTTGATAAGACGATTGTCGTGACTGTTCGTGCCCGAAAGACCCATCCGCTATATCGTAAGCAATATACAGTTAGTAAGAAATTCATGGCGCACGACGAGAATAATGAAGCGAAGCTTGGTGATAAAGTTTCAATCGTTGAAACTCGTCCGTTGAGCGCTCGTAAGCGTCACGCGCTTGATAGGGTTATCGAACGTGCAGCTATCGAGCATAAAGAGGCTGAAGAATTACCAGAAGTTATCCAGAAAAAGCCGCGCGCAAAAGCAAAAGACGAGGAGGCTGCCAAATGATTCAGCAAGAATCCCGTCTTATAGTGTGCGATAACAGCGGCGCAAAAGAAATTTTGTGTATCCGTGTGCTTGGTGGAACCCGCCGGCGCTATGCACGAGTTGGCGATATCATTACTGCGACTGTTAAGGAAGCTAGCCCGAACGGCACAGTGAAGAAGAAATCAGTCGTCCAGGCAGTGGTAGTGCGTACACAAGATACCGTTCGTCGGAAAGATGGCTCGACCATTAAGTTTGACGATAACGCAGCCGTTATCATTGGTGAAGATAAAGCGCCACGAGCAACTCGTATCTTTGGTCCAGTACCACGTGAATTGCGCGATCAAGGCTACAGCAAGATAATCAGCTTAGCGCCGGAGGTACTGTAATGAAGACTGAGAGTAAAAAGTTGTTTAAGATTCGATTGAAAAAAGGTGATACCGTTATTGTTCGCACCGGTAAAGATAAGGGCAAGACTGGCAAGGTTTTGGTTACTCACCCAAGCGAGAATAAAGTTACTGTTG